>NZ_DAOSET010000018.1:0-48687 GCF_035363275.1 Methanoculleus sp.
TTCTCGTGTCCCGGTAGGGTAGTGGATATCCTAGAAGCCTGCGGAGCTTTTGACCCGGGTTCAAATCCCGGCCGGGGCGTCTTTTCGGGGTTACACCCCCATCCGCTTTATGATACGCGAGCCCGTCGCGCTTTGCGGGCGCCGACCGCCGGGAAGGTACTACTCTCATCAATGACGGGGCTCAATTCGCCCCGCACGAGTCGGCCCGCGAACCTGACGCTCCCGAAAAATCCGATCCGAAAAAAAACGTGTATCAGGAGTCTTCTTCCTTCGCGGCCGATGAGCGGGCGAGCGTCTCTGCAGGAGGATCCGCATCACCGCCGCGCCTCCGCAGGAAACGCCGGACGTTCGTCGACTCCATCCATCCCTGGTCGAGTTGCGTAACGATCTCGTCGATCCGGCCTGATTGATCGAGGATCTTTCTGATGAGAGGGTCATCGATCATCTCAGCATACCCCACGATCACCTGCAGCGAGTTCCGGATATGATCCCCAAGAATAGCAAACTGCTCGATATTCTTTTCAAGCTGCGCGTATGCCTCCCGTTTCATCTGGTCGGCGAGTATCCGCTCGGTAATATCCATGACGATCAGCATGATGCAGAGCGGCTGTCCGGCATCGTTCTGGACGACACTGCCTGAGACCTGAATGTGAAATGGAGACCGGTCGTTTCGCAACCCGATCGTCTCTTTCATAATCGCGTTGCTATCAAGGATATGGACCGTAATCTCTCCGCCAAAGGTGGGATCCACAAAGAATGCATCCATGTTTCTCCCTGTGATTGCTTCCCCTCGTTCGTATCCGAAGATTGAAGCAAATCCCGGGTTGGCATACATGATGGTCCCGGTGAGATCAGCTATGAGAATGCCGTTAATCGAGGACTCAAGGGCGCTCTCTTTTATTTTGAGTTCTTTCTCGGCAAAGATCCGGTTCGTGATGTCCCTCGCAATCGCTACGATGTACGGTTCGCCGTCGAAGGTGACGGACCGGACGGTGATCTCCACCGGGATCTCCACTCCCCCACGCGACAGCAGCGATGCGATGCAGGTCTGCCGGGATCCGGAGGGGTGATCGCTCTTCTTCCGGACGAGATCGACAAACCGGGCGCTCTGTTGCGGGGAGAGCAGGTCGGCAAACGGGATCGCAACCAGTTCCTCCTTTGAGTAGCCAAGATATGCCCCCGCAGATGCGTTAACGTCCGCAAGTTTTCCGGTCTCCGTACGGATCAGGAATATTGCGTCATGTGTCTGGTCGAGCAGGGCCCTGAACCGTTCGAGTTCCGCAAGCCGGCTCTGGAGTTCCGGGTAGTAACTCTTGTGCAGGGATGCCTCTCCAAGGCCGATGATCTTCTCCCGGAGCAGATCCCGGTCATCAGGAGGTTTAGAGCGCATATTCATAGATCCGTTCGATCTCTTCACAGGTGAGCCTGCGGGGGTTCGTCACCATACAGGGGTCGGTATACGCCTGCCAGGCAAGTGTGGGGATCATCTCCTTCCGGAGGCCGAATCCGGCAAGGGTCCCCGTGATCCCGAGCGACCTCCTGAACGCCGCTACCCCCTCTGCAAGAGAGGCTCGTTCGTCATCTATCGGGCCGATGATCTCTCCTATCCGGTCGTATCGATCCGGTGCCGCCTCGTAGTTGGCCGCGATCACGTGCTCGAGGAGGAGCGTGTTGCACCGCCCGTGCACAAGATCGCAGGCCCCTCCGAGGCTGTGCGCCATCGCATGCACGGCCCCCAGGCTGGCGTTCGAGAACGCGAGGCCGGCATGAAGGCTGGCAAGGAGGGTCGAGAAGCGCAGGTCCAGGTCACCGGGCTCCCGTATGGCCGCAGGCAGTGCGCTCCGGATGAGCCGTAGCGCCTCAAGGGCATGCATGTCGGTCATCGGGGAACTGGCATTGGATACATACGCCTCGACCGCATGGCAGAGGGTGTCCATCCCGGAATCCACGGTCAGTTCCACCGACATCGTCGTCAGGGGTTCGGGATCGAGCAGGGAGATGTCGGGAACGAGTATTTTAGAGATGATGGCGATCTTGCGCTTCTTCACCTCGTCCGTGATGATGGCGAACTGGGAGACGTCGGCGGAACTCCCGGCGGTCGTCGGGATGCAGATGAGCGGCGGCGCGGGAACCGGCACCCGGTCGACGCCCTCAAACGTGAGGATATCCCGCATGTTGGAACTTGCGATCCCGATTCCCTTGGCGCAGTCCATCGGGCTCCCTCCGCCGACGGCGACGATGCCGTTGCACTCTTCGGCCCGGTAGACCTCCATGCCCGACATCACCTCCCCGGCGCGGGGATTGACGGAGACGGCATCAAAGATGGTGAACGATACCCCTGCTTCGGTCAGGCTCTCGCCGACGGCATCCGCCCAGCCTGCGGCCCGGACACCCGGGTCGGTGACGAGAAGCACCTGTTTCATTCTAAAATTGCGTGCATACCGGCCCGCAAGGTGCAGCGCTCCGTATCCGCAGATAAACTCCGGAGCGACAAATTTTCTCAGGTCAAGCTGGCTTCTCGGTATCATTGTATGATGCAGACCATTCCGGGACAGAAAGCAAGACTGCTACCCACCTGTACGAAGTCGGAACCATATATACTTTGGCGATGTGTTCTGAAGGGTAGATAGATATTATGGTGTTGCCGTCGTAGAATACACGCAGATTGTCAGATTCGGTATACGCATCGGGCGCTATTTATATGGATAACAGCGAGTCCACAGGAGAGAAAACCTCTGCCGATCGGATTCTGTCCGCACATAGACCCTGCAGTCATGCAGAGTGACCGCACCTATATCAACCTGTACGGGCTGAGAGGGCGTATGGCCGAGAAGAGTCGTCCGCCACTGCCGCCGTTCACGTATGAAACAGCGGTGCAGAAGGTCCGTATGGCCGAAGATGCCTGGAACTCCCGCGATCCCGATAGGGTTTCGCTTGCCTACAGTATCGACAGCGCCTGGCGCAACAGAACGGAGTTTATCAACGGCCGTGAGGAGATCGTCGCGTTTCTGAAGCGAAAATGGGCAAAAGAGCTCGATTACAGGCTGATAAAAGAGGTCTGGGCGGTTCATGAAGCACGTATCGCCGTGCGGTTCGCATATGAATGGCACGATGATTCGGGTACCTGGTTCCGCTCCTACGGAAACGAGAACTGGGAGTTCGACGAGTCCGGCCTGATGCGCCGCCGCTACGCGAGCATCAACGATCTGCCGATCCAGGAGGGGGAGCGGAAGTATCGCTGGCCGCCGGGACGGCGTCCCGACGATCACCCGGGACTCTCCGATCTGGGGCTATAACCTTCCCGGAGTTTGGGGCAAAGATCGATTCCGGAGCCGCCGCCGGACCGCAACTCTACAGAAAGGGGTGTCGGAGCAGGTTCCGGTCATCCTTCTGTTCAGGCAACCGGTGACTCCCGCCGACCATCCCTGATGGAACCTGCCTCACTCCTCGACCGCGATCTCCGAGATATAGGCCACCGCGAGTTTCGCCCGCCGGATCCGGGTGTTATCCTTGAGGTGCCGCATATCGACGAACTCAGCCTCGTTCACGATCCGCTCGACCTGCCGGGAGAGATCGACCGAGGCATCCCACGGCACTCCCCGGAAGATGACGCCATGGTTGTGAAGCTGCAGCTGCTGCGTTTTCGGACGGTTCTGGTCGGTGAGGGCGGAGAGGCGCTCATCGTTACAGGCGGAGTAGTCTATCCCGAACCCGAAGCTGACCATCGTGTCGCCGTGATACCTCGGCTCATCGTTCTCTTCGAGCCAATCCTCTGCGTTCTCCTCAGCGTTGATGGGGAGGCCGTTCGCTGGCGATGACGCAGCGATAGGTGATCTCTTCACTCCCAGGCTGCAGACCCCATCGACAACGGCCCACATGGCAAGTGCGGCGATACCGGAGAAATCGCGCCTCTGCTCCCGGGCAAACTCGAAGATCGTGCGGTATACGTCAGAGAGCATGATGCTGCCCTCGTCTCCTGCGTCGATGGTGACGATCTCGTGAAACGGCCCGTCGAGCGCTACGTTATACCCGGAGTAGATGGAGAGTTCTCCGGTGTCCTTCACCGGTGTGAAGAAGTCGGGTGTGGCGTTTCCGTCGGTCGGCAGCCATACGACCGAGCCGTGCAGGGTGATCATCTCCCCAAGGAGCGGGAGCGTCTCCGCCACGCCCTCTCCGAGCGCGCCGATCCCGAGCGAGTAGTGGAGAGCTGAAAACGGTATTGCGCGGATGTCTCTTTCGGTCAGGCGGGCGTATAACATCTTCTCCAGGCTGCCGGTGACCCGGAGCGACGCACTCCGTGCAGAGGTCGGCTCGATGGTATAGGCCACGCCGCCCCTCGTGAACGGGGTCCGGGCCAGTTCGTTGATGACCGAGAGGCTGTCCTGCGGTTTTCTGCAGGCGAGGACGGCCTCCCCGACCGTGGGGTAGAGGGAGAATACCGGCGTCACGCCGGCCATATCGAGAACGCTTTTCGGGTACTCCTGCACCCCGGCAAGGGCCAGGACGCCGCTCCGCTCTTTCAATCGTTTCTTTACGGCAAGAAGAACCCGGATGCCCGCACTGCTCAGGTAACTTACTCCTGCAAGGTCGAAGACGACCGACCGGTCGTCGTCCTGCAGCGACGCCTGCACGGCATCGGAGAGCTCTCCCGCACCGTAGCCGTCAAGCCTTCCGCGCATCACGAACGTCAGGATGCCATCTCTTCTCTCGGTCGCTAGGTCCATATGTATCCCGGTACAGGTATCGGAACGCTCCCGGTTATTTTTACCGAACCGTCTCCGGCCTCTTCCACCGACAGAGATGCAACCGCACGTGACCGGACCCTGCTTACTCACCGTAAGCCGCAAAAACACCTACAGAGAACAGATGAAAAGATAGAATGCGAGGGAGGCGATTCGAACGCCCGAACACCTTCGTGACAAGGCCCTCAACCTTGCGCCTTTGACCTGGCTCGGCAACCCTCGCCCTGTTCTTCTCTATACAACGCACTGCAACCATAAAACATCTTGCTCTCCGGGCCCGTGCCCTTGCTGTCCCGGAGGCCGGGAGCCGCCGCCGGACCGCGATCCCGGGTACAGACCTGGACCATGGCGCACCGTGACCCGCGTCGGTGTATATTTATTTGCTCCGCTCCAATAGTTCCGTATGTGGGCCGACATCTCACGGGAGTTCGCTGATTCGCCGTCCCAGGGCCGGGTAGTCCATTTCCTGCTGGAGAACGGGTTCGGCATCAACGAAGAGGGGCGCGTCGTCTGCAACGGCATCGAGATCCCCGCAACGCATATCGGCAGGGCGATCGAGACCGACCGCAGGGTCGTCGATGCCACTGCCCGCCGCATCCTCGATAACCCCGGCCTGGCGAAGATCTTCCTCCGGATGCGCGCCGCGCCCGACCTCTCCCGGGTCGCCGAGGCCCTCGGCCTCTCGGTGATCACGCTCTACCCGAAGGACGCGCACCAGAAGGGGATCGTCGGTGCGGCGGTCGAAGTCCTCGTCGATCACGACCTCCCCATCCGCCAGATCTTCGTCACCGACCCTTACCTCGCAGAAGAGCCGAAACTCGTGATGATCGTGGACGCACCAAGGGTCCCGGCGTCGGTCTACGAACGCCTGCGTGCGCTCCCCCAGGTGCAGCGGCTGGTCATCTGAAGAGTTCCACTTCGAACGCTAGATGACAGATCCGCTCCCTCTGCCTCCTCGGGAGCGCGATTGCGTGCTGCAGCCGCTCTTCGAGCGTGATGGCGCGGGTCCCCTTCACCAGATTGTCTGCGTGGGCAACGATCTTCTCCTCAACCGTCTGGGGCATGCAGTCGCGCGGCACGAGATTGAGGAGCGAGCACTCGTCGGCCGTCAGCCCCCCACCGATGTGCCGCTCGACGATGGCGGCGATTGCCTCATCCAGATCGAACGAGCGGCACAACGCGCCGCCCACCTCCGCGTGGCGGATATCGTGCGTCACGCCCCGGCCGATGTCATGGAGGAGAGCGCCGGCCGCGACCAGGTCGCGGTCGACGGCGCTGTCGGAGGCATAGGTGAGCGCAAGGTCGCGCACCGCCCGGCAGTGGGCGACGACCCCCCCGGAGCACCCCGCGCGCCGGAGGAGGGCGATGCAATCCTCTTCACGCACTCCCGAGGCTCTCCTTGATCTTGTCGACCCTTCTTCTGAGGGCGGTGGCGATGAGTTCGTTGTCGAAGTGTTCGAGCATCGCCTCACAGTTCGGGCATTCGAAGTTCCAGTTTGCCGCATCGGTGAAGGTGTAGACGATGCTGCAGTTCCTGCACATATAAAAGTCGTTCTTCTCCTCGTAGGTGAGCCGGGTATCGAGGTGCTCGAGCACGTCCCGGATCTCTTCCTCGAGCACGTCATGGACGCGGTCCAGCCGGAGGTGCCAGAGGTAGGTGAGCCAGCCGGTCTCGGTGTTCTTCAAACGCCGGTACTCAGCGAGACGCTTCTCGTAGAGCGTGTAGAGCGTGTGACGGACGGTATTAAGGTTGACCCCGGTCATCTCGGCGAGTTCCTCGTCGCTGTGCTCCCCACCCTCGGGGAACCGCCTGATGAGTTCGATACCGTCCTCCCCGATCATGCGCAGGACATAGGCGTTGATTGCCGGATCGTTTAACAGTTCAGTGACGGATACCATGCTCAAATCTCCCCATAGCAGGATAGTCTATAATAGTTATGGTTCAGCATCGATGCGCACCATATTCTGCTCTCAATCTTTAACATCCTTTCCCGTTGAAGGGGCTGCTCGTGCGCGGCCGGCGGTCACTCCCCGAGCAGCCGCCGGACGGCCGCGGTGCTCTCCTCCAGATCCGCGGCAGCCTTCGCCTCGGTTTGCCCAACCCCATAAACGCTCACGACGGCATGCCCTTCCTCGAACTCGGTGCCGGGCCAGGGGATATCGGCGATCCGGGGCGCAAGCGGTGCGAGATCCGCATCAACCTGCATATCCCGCTCCGCAAAGAGGATTCGCCGGACTGCGACCTGCCGGGCCGCAGGCATCGCCGCCGGGATGATCCCGCGGCAGGCGTCCATGTGCATGGCAAAGACGTTCTGCCCCGTCGCCATCTCAACCGTATCCACGGTCGCCTGGAACCGGGGGTTGATCTCGATCGTCCAGGGTCTCTCCCCCGCCATGAAGTCGATCCCGACCGAGCCCACGCATCCGCTCGCGGCAGCGATCCGCTCGGCCGCTGCGATCATCTCCCCGGCAAGCGGGTGGGCGAATGGGGTGACGGAGCCGGCAAACCCGTGCGCGCTCTCGCCCTCCCCCCGCAAGATCTGCCGGTTGACCGCGACGGCCCGCGCGCGCCGGCCGTCGGCGACACAGGAGACGCTCGAGGGGATCCCGTCGACGAGTTGCTGTGCGACATACGGAACGTCCGGCCAGGCCTCCTCCCACCGGCGGAGTTCTTCGGCGGTCTTCACGACTGCGTTCCGCCACCCTCCCGCTCCCCGGCGCGGCTTGACCATCATCGGGTAGTGGTCGGCCCCGGCAAGCGGCGGGACCGGGACGTCCAGCCTCTCGAAGAACCGCTGGATCTCTAGTTTATCCAGGAATCGCTCCACTTTCGCGGGCGGCGTGCCGCAGAGCGGGATCGTCGTCCCGATCGTCTCGGCGCCCGAAGCGACGACCAGCGCGTCGACCGGGTGACGGGCGGCGAGTTCGGCGATCTTCTCCGGGAGTTCGGCGAGGTCGTCGAACCCGAGGCACTCCTCCGTGCACCAGGCAAGATCCTGGTCGCAGAAGTGGTCGACGGCGTAGACCGTGTAGCCGGCCCGGCGGGCCGACTGTGCCACGTGCCGCGTGGCGAACCCCGCAACCAGCACCCGGCCCGTCACCGCTCCACCGTCTTCTTCCCGACCTTCGTCGGCTCGATCCGGATCTTCGCGTCCGGGTACTCCCGGTTGAGTTCCTTCCCCTCGAAGAGGTGGTCGAGGAAGAGGGCGAGGCTCGATATCTCCGAGTGGGGCTGGGTGGTCACCGAGACGTTGTAGTCGGCAAGGCCGTAGATATCGCCCGGCACCTTCTCCGCCCCGACCACGACGAGCACCCGCTCCTCTCCCCGGATCTCGTCGATAACGTCGGTCATCCGGAGCCCGTACATCGTGAGGTGGGCGACCTTGCCGCCGCCGGCCTTCCAGTCCTGGATGCACCGCCGCCACTTGACGTCGTTCTCGACGAAGAACTCCCCTCCCCACCGGTCAGCCACATCCTCGATGCTCGTGATCACGCCGTGGTCGTTCGCGGCGAGGTACATCCCCCGCGCCCCGAGCGCCCGCGCCGCGAGGCCGACATGGGTCGTCACCCGCTGGTCGCGTTCGGGCCGGTGGCCTATCCTGAGTACTGCTACTTCGGGCATATCACTCGTCCCTCTTCTTCGCCCTGATGACACCGTTCTCGATGACGAACGGGAGATCTTCCGTGGTATGCCGGCACTGGCACTCGATCAGCGACTCCTGAATGGAGAGGAGACGCACCTCATCGTCGGAGCGCCGGACCAGGAGGTAGCGCTCGAGACGATCAAGCGATGCCGTGACCGCGCTCTGTTCAAAACCGGTGGCCGCTGCCAGGTCTTCGACCGTAACGCAGCCGGTTGCAGGAATCCGATGATATATGGCCCAATCCAGATCTTCCTCACGCACACCTATTCTTTTTTCCGGATAGACCGATATAGTTATTCATGCGCCGTCTGCACCGATCCGGCTCTACCCGCCGCTATCCGGGCGGATCTCAAGAAGGTGCAGGACGACAGACAGGAAGGGTGGGAACCGAACGATGGTAACTTATGCAGAACTTGCGGACCTTGCCGACGGGCTCTTCGAGGCGAGCGGCGATGACGACGAACTTCTCGCGGAGAGGCTGGATACGCTTGACGGAGAGACCCGGGCAGCCCTGCTCTCCTCCGACTTCCTCAACGCCTACCAGGTCTTCTACTACTTCTTCCGGGAGACGCCCGACGAACTCGCGATGGAGCGGCTGCAGCTCCATGCGGCATCGGACCTCGCCCGGGGGATCGTCGTCGACGAGATCGATATCTACGACCTGATCTTCACGCTCGCCGATGGAGAGCCCGTGCTCCTCCTCACCGACGGTGATACGGTGCTTGCCCGGTTCCGTGGCCCGGAAGCATACGCGGCTATGGTCAGGTACCTGGACGAGTCTCTCTAGAGCGGCGACCGACCGGCGGTGATTAACCGTTCGTCCACCTTCGCCCGCACGACCGCCGGAAGGTCCCCCCAGCGGATGACCGCGTCGTTGATGATGGCGAGGACGCCCGTAACCCCGGTCCCGGGGAGGGTGTCGAGGACGGAGGTGTCGTCTGCCCCGATCCGGTTGCAGATCGCCGTCGCCCAGGCATCCGCGACGGCGACGTCGGGGGAGAAGACCGTCACGGCGTCGGCGATGCCGAGACTGATCGACGGACCCACCGTCGCCGATGAGGTGCAGATCCCGAGGATCTCGTTCTGTGGCGGGAGCAGGAACGCGATACGCCCGCTCAAGGGTGATGCGCCTGCGTAAACGCCTATCTTCACCTCGCGGTCGCTCACCAGAGCGATATCCCCCCCGTTGTCGACGAGACCGAACGCTGCCCCGGCCTCGACCATCGCCTCAACCCCCGCCCAGGCGATGGCCCCCGCCACCGCCGCCATCGGCCCCACCCCGGCCCCTGCTGCGGCCCGGGCCATGCGCCCGACGGTCCGCCCGGGGGACGCCGGCGTATACGGTTCAAAAGTTGCCGAAAAATAGGGGTCGAGGGCGATCTGCCGCTCGACCTCCTGCCGGGCGGCCAGCATCCCGGACGTTGCCGCCGCGACCTCCTCAGGGGTCCCGGCAAGGATGGTCGCGATCGTCTGCCGGAACTCGAAGTGCTCCCGGATCATCCCTGCTGCGAGAGGGCGCCGTGCGGGCATGCCCGGATGCACTTGCCGCAGAGGACGCACCGCTCGGCGATCACCCGGAGGCGCCACTCCTCGTCGAAGGAGAAGACCTCCTGGGGGCAGACGCTGATGCAGGCCCCGCAATCAACGCACTCCGCCTCGTCGAGAGTGATGGCATTCTCCATCACGTGGACCGCGACCCCCATCTCCTCGAGGCGGCGGCGGACCAGGTCCGCGTCCCTATCGGGGACATCGATCAGCACCTCCCCTGCCATCGAGTCTATGTTCGCCTTCTCCACGTTGATGAGGACGCCGGTCTCCTTCACCACCCGGGCGATCACCGGCTCCCGTCCCGGGTCGGCTTTCCCTTTTCGGGAGAAGGAGAGCAGGAGCTTCATCGCCGCCGCCTCCCGCCGAAGAGCTTCCCGAGATCGATCGCCGAGAGAATGCCGACTACCCGGTTCGTCGCGTCAACCACCGGAAGCGCGCTGATGTTGTTCTGCTCCAGTTTCCGGGCGGCGACGTCCACCGGCTCGTCCGGGGTCGTCTTGATCACCTTCCGGGTCATGATGTCTTTGACCTGTCGCAGTTTACCGTCGTTCACCACCGCCTTCGAGACATCGTAGGTGGTGATGATCCCGACCAGCGTGCCGTTCCCGTCGAGAACCGGGAGGTGGTTCGTCTCGTCCTTGAGGAGCCGTTTTGCCGCCACCCGGATCTCCTCGTCCTCCGTGATGCTGATCACCTGCCGGTTCATGATCTCGCGGACGCGGGGGCTGACGGCCGTCTCCCGCATGGGTCTCGCACGTTTTGTCGGGTCGATCCGCCGGGTGGGAAGCGCAAGTTCCATCTTCCCCCTCTCTATCCAGTCCTTGAGTTCCGTCGCAACCGCCCGTGCCCGCCGGTAACTGGAGAGCGATGACGTCCTGACCGTCTCACCGCCGATCTCGACCGAGCCGCTCCTCAAGTCGGCGTAACTGACCTTCGCGAGCGACGGCCGGTCGCGCCGGGGCGTGCCGTAATCGATGATGTCGGTCAGGATATCCTCGTCGCGCACCGCAGTGCTCCGGACGATCCCGGTATCGAGCACCGGGATCGGGATGCCGACGCCGACATACATCGTCACGCCGTAGCCGTTCATCACTGCCGCACGCAGGAACTCCTGGCGCATCTGCTTCATGTCCCCGGTCACCATCAGCGTCCCAAAGCCGCCCCCAGCAGAGTGCTGGGTCCCCTCGCCGACGATCATTCCTTCGGCACCGGCAAGGAAGATCGAGACGCCGCTCCCGATGACCCGGAATTCGGGGTCGTTTGCGAGCGGTGAGAGGGTCCCTGCGCCGGAGTAGGAGACGTTGCCGCACCGCGGGAGGAGGGTGCCCATGTAGGTCTGGAGCGTCCGGTCGGTGGCGTTCGTCGCCGCGTTGTAGCGCTGGTAGGAGTTCCGCGGGTTGACCATGATCGCCTGGTTCATGTCCTCGAGGAGCAGCTCCGTGGTGATGCTCCGGCGCGGGTAGCAGTCGGTCCCGTGAGAGGTTGCCCGCAGCTCGACGGTGCCTCCGGCGACGAGTTCTTCGAGGACGTGGGCGCCGCCGTAGACCTGGTCCTTGGACTCGGCCTCCTGGGTTGCGCCAAGGTAGGCGTCGACCGCCGCTATTCCCGCGTATGCCTCCACGTCGTTGAGCCAGACGCGCTCCATCCGTATGGGGGGGTCGGCGTGCCCGAAGTTGAAGAAGGCACCGGAGGAGCACATTGCCCCGAACGTCCCGGTCGTGACGACGTCGACCTCCGCCAGTGCCCCTTCCTCTCCGAGTGCGTCGACAATGGCCGGCATCTCTTCGGCGGTAACCACTCGTGCACTACCGTCGCGTATCCGGGCATTGATGAGGTCAAGGGACTTTTCCATGAACGTATATTCATTTGGGAATATTTATAGGTGTTGATTATTACTTTTAGTAATATTGACCTGGGATATGCAGGCATTCCGGCAGCGATCGAATCGTGCATGGCTATGCTAAAAAGAAGGGGGGGTTCTAACTCTTCAGTCCCGCCTGTGCAGGGCAACAAGAAGCCCGAGGATGCCGAGCGCCCCGACTACCGCAAAGGGCGCCATGCCTGCGCTGGGTGCCTGGGTCGGGACGGCAGAAAGCGAGGCCGAGGCGGAAGCGGTGCTTCCGGCGCCGACCTGAACGGTGGTCGCCCAGTCGCCGTAGCCGCTGAGCGCCACCCTGACGGCATGGGTGCCGGCGGCAACACCGTCGACGGTCACCGGGGTGATGCCCTTATACGCGTTGTCGATGTAGACCTCGGCGCCGGAGGGGGATGAGGTGACCGCGATGGAGCCGGTCGTCGTGGTTGACTGGCCGGGCTGGAGGGCCGCGCTGACATGGCTCGTGGTTGCACTGCTGACACCGACCGGCGTCGTGTAGTCCTGGTAGCCCGAGAGAGCGACCCTGACGGTGTGGGAACCGACCGCGACGTTCGAGATCGTGTATACTCCTGCCGAGGGGGTCTTGCCCTGGTACTTCTCGTCGAGGAAGACGTCCGCACCTGCCGGGTAGGAGACGACATCGATTGCCCCGGTGGTATCGGAGGGGACGGCCGTCAGCCGGGCGTCGACGTAGCGGGTGACGCCGGAGGTCACGGCCACGGTCGACCTCCAGTCATAGTAGCCGGCAAGATCGAGTTCGATGTTGTGGTTCTTTGCCGAGACGCTGGAGAGCGTCAGGGGCGTCCGGCCTTTGTAGACCCCGTCCATGTAGACATAGGCGCCCGAGGGGGAGGACGTGACCTTGACCGACCCGTACTGCTCGATCGCTGTCAGGGTGAACTGGACGTTCGACTGCTGGCCCGCCCTGACCGTGACGGTCGTGTGATCGGACTGGTAGCCGGACCGTTCAGCGTCAAGGGAGTAGGTGCCGGGGACGAGGTTCTGGATCGTGAGCGGCGCCACTCCGCGGTAGTTCCCGTTTAAGTAGATGGCCGAGCCTGAAGGACTTGACGTGACCCGAATCGAACCGGCGGTCTCGACCGGTTGCAGCGTCGCGTAGACGTTCACGGTATCGCCCATAGCGGGTCCGGAGGGCAGGCCGGCGGAGTACGTGCGGTAACCGCTCTTCTCAACCCGGACGGTGCTGTAGGGCGACCCGGTGGTGTAGACCGGGATATCGATCCATCCTCCGTATGTAGTACCTTGGTACTCTCCGTCGAAATATACGTCGGCACCGTCGATGTTGCAGTGGACGCGGTACCATCCTTCATCTCCTCCGATGCCTGCAGAGACGGCAGGGATGCCGGCACAGAGGAAGAGGAGCGTCATTCCGATGATAAGGGTTCTTAACATGCTCTGTCTCCGATAGATAACAGTCGAATGTCGGCTTTTTGATGGATAATTATTTCTATTTTTGTATCTCCGATTTCTGATACCATTTGATAATACCGGTCGTTTTTCTCAAGGAAAGATGCCCGATGTTACCGGAGATGAACGATCCACCCGACCCGGGTATTTTCATGCCCAGAGGTGATCTGTACTGAGGGAGGCGACCCTCGTTCTCCGGGCAACCCCGTCCACCTTTTTATCCCGCGAGATCAACATGGGGTACTGCATGGATATCCAGAGGTTCATCACCGCGATGGAGCAGGTTGCTCCCCCCGAACTGGCTGAAGACTACGATGCCGGGAAGATCGGTCTCGTCGTCGAGGGGAAGGACGAGATCGGGACCGTCTGCTGTGCGCTTGACGCCACAGAGCGCGTGGTGGAGGCCGCAGTCCGTGCCGGCGCGGATATGCTGGTCGTCCACCATACACCCCTCTGGAGCCCGATCACGGCGGTCCGGGGGCCGATGTCGCACCTGCTCCGGACCATCCTTGCCGCCCGGATGAACCTCTATGTGATGCACACAAACTTCGACCGTGCCGAGGGCGGCGTCAATGACGTCCTGGCATCAAAACTCGGTCTTTTTGCGACCGAGCGGATGACCGTCGGCCTCGTCGGCGACTGCTCCCTCGACGTGACCGAGATCGTCCGCCGCCTCCCCGGCGGGGGGATACGGGTCTACGGCGAGATCGAGACGATCCGCCGCCTGGCGCTCGTGGGCGGCGGCGGGTTTGACCCGGACCTGATCCGGGAGGCCGCCGCCCTCGGGGCGGAAGCCTTCCTCTCGGCGGAACTAAAGCACAGCGTCGCCCGTGCGTCGCCCATCCCCTGCCTCGAGGCCACCCATTACGCCCTCGAGGCCCCGGCCATGGAGGCGCTCTCCTCCCGCATGGGATGGCATTATATCCCTGACCCACCGCACGTAGTGGTAGTTCTATGAGCAGCATCTGGCAGAAGATGGAGCGGGACGGAAAGCTGACACCGGAATTTCGCGCCTGTATCGAGCATGCCTACGGGGAGCGGGGGAGAAAGGCGCTCAGAGCCGTCGATGAGAGGCGGGTGAAGCGCTATCTGGACTTCTTCATCGTGGTGGGCCACAGTGACGAGTATATCGTGGAGGAAGACTTCTGCACCTGCAACGACTTCCTCTTCCGGGGCTGCGAGTGCTGGCACATTCTTGCGGTACGCATCGCCGAGCGGACGGGATTCTACGAATCCTACGACCTCTGGTACCAGGACGTATGGAAACGTTAACGGTGTAGCGCAAACAACTATATCAGTTCCAGTCATACGTTGATCATACTGCGTGATTTTCAATGCTCGAAGAAGAATATACGCTCGATTATTTCCGATCCCAGGGATTTGTGCGGAAGATCTGCAAGAGTTGCGGGGCTGCTTTCTGGACCCGGGACCCTGAACAGGAACTCTGCGGCGACGCTCCGTGTGTGACGTATAACTTCATCGGCAACCCGGTCTTCAAACCCCATACCGTTGACGAGATGCGGGAGGCGTTCCTCTCGTTCTTTGAGCGGCACGGTCACACGCGCCTCCAGCGCTACCCCGTAGCCGCACGGTGGAGAGACGATATCTACCTCACCATAGCATCCATCGCCGACTTCCAGCCGTTCGTCACGAGCGGGGTCGTTCCCCCGCCGGCAAACCCGCTGACCATCTCCCAGCCCTGCATCCGCTTAAACGACCTTGACTCGGTAGGGAGATCCGGGCGCCACCTGACACTCTTTGAGATGATGGCCCACCACGCCTTCAACACCCCCGAGGAACAGGTCTACTGGAAGGAGGAGACGGTTGCCCTCTGCGACGAGTTCATTGCGTCGATCGGCGGCGACCTTAACCGTGTCAGTTACAAGGAGCACCCCTGGTACGGCGGCGGGAACGCCGGGGCCTCCGTCGAGGTGCTCATCGGCGGCCTTGAGGTCGCGACGCTGGTCTTCATGAACCTCGGGCGGCAGAAGACCGATCAGCCGCCCGTCGATGTGAACGGGGAGCCGTACTATCCGATGCGGCTGAAGATTGTGGATACCGGCTACGGCCTCGAGCGGTTTGTCTGGGCCTCGAAGGGTTCGCCGACGATCTACGACGCGGTCTTCCCGGAGATGGTGAGCCGCCTGATGCGCTCGTCTCACCTCGAGCACCTCCTTGACAACCCGGAGTTCACGAAGATCATGGGGCTCAGCGCCCGGTTCGCCGGGGTGATGGACATCTCCGGGACGAACCTCTACAACCTGCGGCGGAAGGTCGCCGAGGCGATCGACGTGCCTGTCGAGCGGCTCGAGCGGATCGTCGTCCCGATCGAGAAGGTCTACTCCGTCGCCGACCACACCCGCTGCCTCGCCTACATGCTCGGCGACTGCATCGTCCCCTCGAACGTCCGCGAGGGGTACCTCGCCCGGCTGGTGCTTCGCCGGACGCTCCGGATGATGAACGACCTTTCGATGGACGAAGACCTGGGGGACCTGATCGAGGCGCAGATGCAGGTCGTCGGGACCGGGAACTTCGGGCAGAGCGTCGATGTGGTCAGGGAGATCGTGGAGAGCGAGGAGGAGCGGTACGCCGCGACCCTCGAACGCGGGACCCGGATCGTCCAGAAGATTGCCCGGAACTACAAGGCGAAGAGCACCCGCGTCCCTCTCGCAGAGGTGATCACTCTCTACGACTCGCACGGCATCCCGCCTGAGATGGTGAAGGATGTCGCTGCCGCCGAGGGGGCTGTCGTGGAGGTTCCCGACAACTTCTACTCGCTGATCGCCGACATCCACTCGGAGGCGCAGAAGGCAGCGGAAGGAGAGGACCCGCTTGCTCCGTACCGCGAGCGGGCGAAGACGCTCCCTCCGACGAAGAAACTCTTCTACGACCTGCCGAACGAGGTTGAGTTCGAGGCGATGGTGCTCGACTACTTCGACGGGATGGTGGTGCTGGACCAGACGCTCTTCTACCCCGAGGGAGGCGGTCAGCCGTCCGACACCGGCACCCTGGTGACGTCCGAGAGCATGGTCCGGGTGGAGGAGGCGACGAAAGTCGGGGAGGTGATCCTCCACCGGGTCACGGGAGGTCCCCTGAAGCGCGGCGAGCGGGTGAAGGGAATGGTGGACGAGGAACGCCGGCGATCGCTGATGCGCCACCACACGGCGACCCACGTCCTCCTGCACGCCGCAAAGAAGGTGCTCGGCGTCCACGTGCACCAGGCGGGCGCCCAGAAGGGGAGCGAGACCTCGCGCCTTGATGTCCGGCACTACACGCATATCACGCCCGACGAACTCAAGCGGATCGAGATCGAGGCGAACCGCCTGGTCATGGCCGATACACCGGTCTATATCCATATCGAGGAGCGGACGAAGGCCGAGCAGAAGTACGGGTTCGACCTCTACCAGGGAGGGGTGCCGCCGGGCCGGGAGATCAGGACGGTGCGGGTGGCGAGCGACGTGCAGGCGTGTGCGGGTACGCACGTCCGGACGACCGGCGAGATCGGTTTCATCCGGGTCATCGGCGTCGAGCACATCCAGGACGGCGTCGAGCGGCTGGTCTTTGCGGCCGGCATCGCCGCCGTGCATGCCGTGCAGCATATGACGGATCTCCTCCAGGCATCCTCCGATGTGCTGAGCGTCCAGCCCGAGAACCTGCCGGCGGCGGTAGCGCGCTTCTTCTCGGAATGGAAGGAGCAGAAGAAGGAGATCGAGCGGCTCCAGAAGAGCGTGGTGGACCTCCAGGCGCAGCACCTCGAGGGCGAGATGGTCGACGGGGTCCGGGTCGTCGTCAGGCAGGTGGATGCGGCCCAGAAGGAACTCGTCGATCTCGCGAGCAGCGTCTCGGCAGAGGGCGGCGTGGCGCTCTTCGTGTCGGGAAACGGAAACGTGAAGGTGGTAGCAGCCTCCGGCGTACCGATGGTGAACGCCGCCGATATCGTGAGGAAGGTATGCGGCATCCTCGGCGGGAAGGGCGGCGGTAAACCGACGCTTGCGCAGGGTGCCGGAACAGACGCCTCCCGGCTTGATGAGGCGCTGGAGCACGGACGCAGAGAGATCCTTGAAGCACTCCATGGTTGACGATGTTGTAGTTATCCAGCCGGGCGATGAGCGGGCTCAGAAGATCGCCCGGGCAATGGCGAGCCAGACGGCGAACGCGGTTATTCAGGCTTTCGGCAGCGGGCCGCTGACGTCCTCAGAGGTTGCCAGGGCGATGGCGATCCCGATCACCACCGCCTCCTACCACATCGAGAACCTCCTCGACGCCGGGATTCTTGAGGTTATGGAGACCCGCTGGAGCGAGAAAGGGCGCGAGGTGAAGGTCTACGGTCTTGCGAACCAGGTGTTCATCATCGCGCCGCCGGTGAGCGATCTGCGGTCGGTGCTCCAGAAGTACGCGACGCTCTTTGCGGTCGCCATCTTCGCGAGCCTCAGCCTTGCGACGTTTCTTCCGGTGGTCATGCCGGGGATCCAGGCCATGCCGCCCGGCCCGATGGCCTCCGGTGGAAACGGCGAAGAGGTCGTGACGCTCCGGACACCTGCCTTCGATGCCGCCGGGGGACTGCCGGTCCACGACCTGGTGATGGGGTTCTTCTTCGGGGCCTGCGCGGTGCTGCTCGCGCTCCTGGTCTACGAGGTCTACTACTGGTGGCGGACCTCCCCGCGGGCGGAAAAAGGGAGAAACGGATAAAAGAGGTCTGGTGAGGGGGTATCAGGGGATCTTTATCGTCGCCCCCTGACAGATCCGGCTCCCTGGGGTTGCCCGCTTCCTGCTTCAACCTTTGCCCCGCATTTGGGGCATCTTGTCTTCTTTGGATTGATCTCTGCACCGCAACTGTAGCACTTTGGCATGGTCTATCACCACAATATGCCTGATCGGAGTATGACACCATAAGGCTATCCCATCGGGATCCTGCCGTAAATTCCGGCGGCAGCCGGAAACCACGGAATATTGGCTTATCTACGTCGAACGCCGTTTCTCTTTCGTGAGATCCGTTTGTCTTGCATTTAAGGCAGGCCGGATGCCGGCCCTGTGACCGGGGATGGAAGGCAGGTCCTGTCCGGGGAAGAAGAGCTGAAGCACACGGCAGTTAAAAACCCGAAACACTCCTGAATTCGCCGCAGGATGCCACCACGGCATATGAATAACCTTTTTGCGATCGCGGGGGGGCGATGACGGCCGCCATCACCCTCTTCATCGGGACGTCGACGTTCTTCTGGATCATGAGGCGCCCGGGCCCGAGATCGGCAGCACAGGCCTATGGGGATTGCAGAGCCGGCCGCGCACCATTGCCGGCATCCAGAACCGTGATATGTACAGAGGGCGTATGAAACAGTGTTTCGGGACGAGCTCGCATGCCGCGCCGTGCAGGCAAAACCCCGGCGAGCCGTAGATCATGAGCAGCGCAATGGAGATCCTTTCAGCGACTCTGGTCCTCTCATCCGAGCTCCTGCTCCGGACGGTCCCGATCGTCATTATCGGCGTGCTGATCGCCGAGATCTTGATTGCTCTCCGGATCACCGAGAGGATCGCGAGCGTTGCCTACCCGGTCACGACCTTCTCCCACCTCCCCCGCGAGTGCGGAGCGAGTTTTCTCCTGGCATTCGTCTCGCCGCAGGCGGCGGACGCGATGCTTGTCGACTACTACCATAAAGGGATGATCGGGCGGGGCGAGCTCGTCGTCGCGGCGCTCATCAACTCCTTCCCGTCCGTCGTCATGCACTGGCGCTACCTGATCCCGGTTTATGTCCCGCTGCTCGGGGTCTTTGGCGTGATCTACTTTGCCATCCTGATGGCGATTGGGTTTCTCAAGACCGGGATCGTCATGATTGCCGGGCGGATGCTTCTCCCGGCGGTTCCGGCGACCCGGACGCCGGAGGAGCATTCCGGGCGGACGTTACCCCCGAAAACGGCCCTGAGAACCTCCCTCCGACCGGCCGCGAGAACCCTCCGCCGGATCCTCGGGATTATGATCCCGACGCTCGTCGTTGTGGCGTTTCTCATCGAGGCCGGGGTATTCGACGCCGTTGCGGCGCATCTGGAGGGCGCGAGCAGGCTCTTTCCCATACCGCCCGAAGGCCTCGCGATCATCGCGGCAAAGTTCGGGTCGTACATCGCCGCAGCAAGCCTTGCGTCTGGACTGCTCGCTGCCGGTGATATGGTCGGCAGGGATATTGTCGTCACGCTGCTCGTGGCGAACCTGCTGACCAGCGTCGTCACCTACCTGCGCTGGCTCGGGTCCTTTTATGTCGCGATCTTCGGGCCGAAGCAAGGCACCGAGATCATGCTCCTCTCGGTCGCGCTCCAGGACGGCCTCCTGCTGGTGACGATCTTCCTGCTGGCCTGGTTCTGGTGAATGACGACCCTGCGTCATTGGACCTTCTCCGTCGTCTCCCGCACCCACCGGTGCCGGTCCTCCCAGGCTTCCCAGACCGCCGCAGTCCAGCGCATCAGCGCCTCTTCCTTCTTCGCATCCGTCGCGGCCAGAAGGATGTCCATCACGGTCAGCTCTCCCCGGTCTTTGGGGGGTTCCAGCCGGGGCCAGTCCCTTCTTCTCCCGATCTTCATATGGACAAGCTGCACCTGCCGGCCTGTATACCCTCTTTCCACAGCGAGGTAGAGCCCGATGAGCGCGAACACCGCCGTTATCGGGCGCATTCGCTCTCCAACGTGTTGCGCCGCGTAGGCGTCGACTGCGTGCTGGTGGACGAACCCGGCGTCCTGCTGCACGAGGGTCCAGCAGGTCAGGTCATAGTACGCCTCCAGGCACTCGCCCGCGGCGTTGTAGCGCTCGGGAGGGTCGAGATCTCGCTCGGGCTGACTCTGCCCGCATCCGGGACCGACGACAAAATTGCTGCCGGTCATGACGTATTTCTTTGATCCGGCGCCGTCATACTTGTTTTCGCCGGTGCACCTGCAACAGAACATTTTTCATACAGGAGCGATGAGGGCCAGAGAAAATAGGAGGGAGATACAATGGCAGAAACAAGTCTCATCGCTGAACCCGGAAAGCAGGAGATCATCATCACGCGGGAGTTCGACGCGCCGCGTGACCTCGTCTTCAAGGCGTGCACGGACCCCGAGCTGGTAGCGCAGTGGTGGGGCCCGAAGGGCACCACGACCACGATCGAGCAGATGGATGCGAAGCCGGGCGGCACATGGCGCGTCGTCCAGCGTGACGCCGGGGGGAACACGTTCGCGATGCACGGCGTATTCCATGACGTCACCCCGCCCGAGCGGGTCGTCGACACCGTCGAGTACGAGGGCATGCCGGGCCATGTCGTGCTCGAGACGGAGACGCTCGAAGACCTCGGCGGCGGCAGGACAAGGATGACGGACCACCTGGTCTTCCAGTCAGTCGAGGATCGCGACGCGATGCTCCAGCCGGACATGAAGGAAGAGATGGTTTCGACCACAGAACTTCTTGCGGAGGTTTTGCAGCGCCAGATCTCGCAGAAGCAGGCTGCGCCGGCGCGATAATCCTGGAATGGAGCAGGGTAGTGCCGCAGGCCGCCGGGAGTGGCCCGGTGGCACCGGCACTACCCCACGCCGTAGAGCACCCTCTTCGTCGTCTCCCGCACCCACCGGTGCCGGTCCTCCCAGGCTTCCCAGACCGCCGCAGTCCAGCGCATCAGCGCCTCTTCCTTCTTCGCATCCGTCGCGGCCAGAAGGATGTCCATCACGGTCAGCTCTCCCCGGTCTTTGGGGGGTTCCAGCCGGGGCCAGTCCCTTCTTCTCCCGATCTTCATATGGACAAGCTGCACCTGCCGGCCTGTATACCCTCTTTCCACAGCGAGGTAGAGCCCGATGAGCGCGAACACCGCCGTTATCGGGCGCATTCGCTCTCCAACGTGTTGCGCCGCGTAGGCGTCGACTGCGTGCTGGTGGACGAACCCGGCGTCCTGCTGCACGAGGGTCCAGCAGGTCAGGTCATAGTACGCCTCCAGGCACTCGCCCGCGGCGTTGTAACGCTCCGCAGGACCGAGGTTCCGGTCGGGGAGCTTCACCCCGCATCCGGGGCAGACAGTGAAAGCGCTACTGTTCATGAACTATGCCAGTTCTGGCGTCATCGCACTTCTTCGCATCGGTGCGTATGCAGGCGAGGAAGTTTTTTATGCAGGGGGTCCCGATCACGGAAAAATTGGAGGGAACGGCAACATGGCAGAAGCAACACTGACGGAAGAGAGAGGAAGGTTATTCATCCAGCGCATCTTCGCGGCATCGCGCGAACAGGTCTGGAGGGCGTGGACGGACCCGGAGGTGATAGCGCAGTGGTGGGGGCCGGCGGAGTTTACAGCGCCGGTCGTCAAAGTCGACCTCCGCGAGGGGGGCAGGTACCTCTTTGCCATGCGCTCGCCCGAAGGCCAGGAGGTCTGGAGCACCGGTGAGTACCGCGAGATCGTCGCGGGTGAACGGCTCGTCTTCACCGATTCGTTTGCGAACGCCCAAGGCAACGTGGTCCCGGCCTCGACCTACGGGATGAGCGGGGACTGGCCGCTGGAACTCCTGGTGACGGTGACGTTCGAGGAGCACAGCGGCGGGACGAAGATGACCCTGCGGCATGAAGGCATCCCGGCGGGCGAGCCAATCGAGCAGGTCGAGGCCGGGTGGAACGAGTCGTTCGACAGACTCGCAACCGTCCTCGGGTAGCCGGGACCTGATGCCCCGGGTTCTCCCGGCCTGCAGGACCCGGCGGGAACGGGTAGCCTTATGGCTGGAGTGGAGCGTGCATCCCTATGGTTAGTCTCCTGGTCCCCCTCATCCTGCTCGGCGTCGCCGTCGTGGGGGCGGCGGTCACGATGCGCTACCGGCGCGAGATGCGTGCCGTCCGGGAGCAGATCAAAGGCCCGGGAAGCCGGGTGGTCCGGACCGGGTGCGGGCCGATCGGGTATGCCCGGTCCGGGGACGGCTACCCGGTGCTCGTCGTCCACGGCAACGCGGGCGGGTTCGACCAGGGTTTGCTGCTCGCCGGGTGGACCATCGACCAGGCGCTCCAGGTCATCGCGCCGTCAAGGTTCGGCTACCCCGGCACGCCCATGCCTTCGCGTGCGAGCGTCACCATGCAGGCGGACGCCTTCGCCTGCCTGCTTGATGCCCTCGCGATCGAGCGGGCCGCCGTCGTCGGCTACTCGGCAGGCTCCGCCTCGTCGATCCAGCTCGCCCTGCGCCACCCGGAGCGCGTCTCGGCGCTTATCCTCGTCGAACCCGTTGCGCCGGGGAAGGGGCCGGTCATGCCGAGACCCATCTTTACCGTCTTCTTCAGGAATGATTTCGTGTACTGGGCGACGGTCACCTTCTTTCGGCCGATCGTAGAAGGAGCGTGGGCCGGCGTGCCCCGAGGAAAAAGGCTCACCCCGAACGATAAGGCCGAAGTCAGGACGCTGCTTTCAAGCCTCCTCCCGGTCAGCGCCCGGGTCGACGGAAGCTCTTTTGACACTTACGTCTCAACCCCCGGCCTGCTCAACGCCTCCGGCAATGACTACCCGTTTGAGAAGATCCGGGCCCCCACGCTGGTGGTCAGCGCCGTGGACGATCCGCTGGCGCTCCACGAGAATGCACGCGCCCTTGCACGGAGGATTCCCGGCGCCCGCCTCCTCGCCGTGCCGGGGGGCGGCCACATGCTTCTTGGGCATCACGAAGAAGTCCGGCAGGGGATTACGGAGTTCCTGCACGAGAACGGCATTCCCGGCCTCTCTCCAAACGAGAAGGTGAAATGATCATGGCAACGAAGATGGAAATGCGGCCGGGCCGCTACGCGCCCGTGAACGGGCTTTCGATGTATTACGAGATCCACGGCGCCGGCAGGCCGCTGGTGCTCCTTCACGGCGCCTTCATGACGATCGAGGGGTCGTTTCAGCGGATGCTCCCCACCCTTGCAGAGACCCGGCAGGTCCTCGCCGTCGAGCAGCAGGCTCACGGCCGTACCGCCGACATCGACCGCCCGCTGACCTACGGGGGGATGGCGGCGGACACCGTCGCCCTCCTCCGGCACCTGGGGGTCAGCGAAGCCGACATCTTCGGCTACAGCATGGGGGCCGCCATCGCCCTCGAGATCGCCGTCCGGCATCCCGACGTCGTGCACAAACTCGTCCTTGCCTCGCCGAGTTACACGAGAGAAGGGTCCTACCCCGAGATGTACGAGGGGGAAGAGAACCTGAAGCCCGAAGACCTGGCCGGCACCCCGTTCGCGGAGGAGTATGCCCGGACGGCGCCGAACCCGGATGCCTGGCCCCGGCTCATCGAGAAGGTGAAGCAGCTGGACCGAGAGTTCCGGGGCTGGACGGCTGAGGAGATCCGGTCGATCCGGGCGCCGACGCTCGTCATCATAGGCGACTCCGACGTCAACCGCCCCGAACACGCGGTCGAGATCTTCCGGCTGCTCGGCGGCGGCGTGCCGGGGGATATCGTCGGGCTCCCGGCGTCCCGGCTCGCGGTCCTCCCCGGCACGACCCATATCACGCTCATCGACCGCACCGACTGGCTGCTTGCGATGATCGGGGAGTTCCTCGATGCACCCGCGCCGGAGGCGGGGGGGGCATGAACCCCGGGCGGTCGCCCCCGGCCTTCTTCCTCCTGATCTTCGTTCTCTCCCTCCCGTTCCTCCTCTTTGCCGCAACACCCCTCCCCGGCCCGCTGAACCTCCCCGTGAGCGCGTTCATGCTCGTCTGCCCGGCCCTGGCGGCCGCGATCCTGGTCCGGCGGGAGGAGGGGGCCGGCGGCGTAAGAAGACTGTTCGCCCGGGTTCTTGACTACAAAAAGATCCGGCCGGTTTGGTATCTCCCCATCATCCTCCTGATGCCCGCGATCATGCTCCTCTCCTACGGTGTGATGCTTCTTTTTGGCCTGCCGCTCCCCGCCGACCCTTTCGTCCCGTATCTCCTGATCCCGGTCTTCGTCCCCCTCTTCTTCATCGCCGCTGCGTTCGAGGAAGCGGGATGGATGGGATATGCCGCCGACCCCCTGCAGGAGCGGTGGAGCGCTCTCGTGACCGCCCTGATCCTGGGAGTGGTCTGGGCGGAGTGGCACTCCATCCCCTGGCTCCTGCTCAACACCCCCGCCTGGGCGGCGGGGCAGGCACTCTCGACAGTCGCGCTCCGGGTCGTCATCGTCTGGCTCTACAACAACACAAATGGGAGTGTCTTTGCGGCAACCCTCTTCCACGGCATGATGAACGTCGCCGAGTTCTCGTTCCCGAACCTCGGCTCCCACTACGACCCGGTCGTCACCGGGGGGATCGCGGCGGCCGTCGCCGTCGCCGTCGTGTTCCTCTGGGGGCCGGAGACGCTTGCCCGATTCCGGCATGGGCGCCTGCGTGGCCCTTGCTGCCGGCTCTCCTGACCGGAACCTTTATAGTTAGGCATACCCTAACTAATGAGCATCGACTATGGCGGCGAGAGTTGAGCACCTGTTCGAAGTCCTTGACCGCCTGATCGCCATCAGAAACGAATGTTCGAGCCAGATCTTTGCCGAGTGCGGCCTCGCGGATATAACCGTGAAGCAGATCGCGTATCTACGCACGATCGACGGCCACGCCGACGTGACCTTCAGCCGGCTCGCCGAGATCACCGGGACCTCGAAACCCACCGTCACGGAGATGGTCAACAAATTCGTCAGGATGGAATGCGTCTACCGGGAACGATGCCCCGGTGACGGCAGGATCGCCTACATCCGTCTCACCGAAAAAGGGCGGATGATAGCAGAAGCCGAACAGAACGCCCTCTCGCGAATGATCGAGAGGATGACGCAGACGCTCGACGATGCCGAGATCGACCTTCTGGTCAAGATTCTCGGGAAAGTCCGGTAATTTTTTCGCCGGCGGCATAGTTAGGGAAAGCAAAACTAATTTATTGGAGTAATCATGCACTCACCACAACCCGATATCACCGGAGAAATGATGGTCATACCGCTCTTCGAGGCCGTGGTCTACCCGAAGAGCCGGACAAAGTTCAAGGTCGGCCCCGCGACCGGGAAGATGCTGCTCGCCGCGGTGAACAGCGCCGGTTCGACCTATGCGGTCGGTCTTGCGGCCCGCGAAGGCACGGACCCCTCGGAAGCCTCGGCCGACTCGCTCTACCCGGTGGGGAGCCTGATCGAGATCGCGCACGTCCAGCCCGCGAACGACGGCTACCTCATCTTCGGCGAGGCCGTCGCGAGGGTGAAGGCCACGAGGCTGATTGAGGCCGACGGGCTCTTCTCCGCCGTCTGCGAACCCGTTCCCGACCACTTCGACCTCGACGAGGGGACCCGGGCGGAACTCCTCGCGAAGATCCGGGCGGTCATCCGCGATGTCAGCGGCCACTTCCAGGGCTCCGAGCAGTTCACCAGGCCGATTGAGAAGATGGACTCCATCGACCAGATCATGGGGTTCGTCATGCCGTTTCTCCCCGTCGACCTTGCGGAGAAGCAGGAACTCCTCGAGATCGCCTCGGTCCGCGGCCGATACACCGCGTTCCTCGACCTCCTGACCCGCGTGAAGGAGGGGATCGAGATCCGGATCGAGGTCGCGAAGAAGACCTCTGATAAGGTCGGCAAGGCGAATCGCGAGGCGATGCTCCGCGAGCAGCTCAAGGTGATCCAGGACGAGCTCAACGGCTGCGACGGCTCCTCCGGCGAAGACGGCTACCGTGAGCGGATCGAGCGCTCGACGATGCCTGAAGAGGTGCGGAAGAAGGCGCTCGCGGAGCTGAAGAAACTTGAATCCGGCGGCAGCCAGCACCACGAGAGCCAGGGGATCCGGAACTACCTCGACCTCCTGCTCGACCTCCCCTGGACGGTCGAGGAGAAGAAGATCATCGACATCAACGAGGCCCGGCAGGTGCTCGAGAGCAACCACAACGGGCTCGAGAAGGTCAAGGAGCGGATCATCCAGCACCTCGCGGTCATGAAGCTCAAGGAGGAGAAGCAGGGCTCGATCCTCCTCTTCGCCGGCCCGCCCGGCACCGGGAAGACGAGCCTCGGCAAGAGCATCGCCGACGCACTGGGGAGAAAATACGTCCGGATCAGCCTCGGCGGCGTCAAGGACGAGGCGGAGATCCGGGGGCACCGGCGGACCTACGTCGGGTCGCTCCCCGGCAGGATCATCCAGGGGATGAAGAAGGCCGGGACGAAGAACCCGGTCTTCATCCTCGACGAGGTCGACAAACTCGCCGTCTCCTACTCCGGCGACCCGGCGAGCGCCCTCCTCGAGGTCCTCGACCCCGAGCAGAACAACACGTTCGCGGACCACTACCTGGAGGTCCCCTACGACCTCTCGGACGTGCTCTTCATCGCGACCGCAAACAGCCTCGCGACGATCCCGGCGCCCCTCCTCGACCGGATGGAGCTTATCGAGATCTCGGGCTACACGAAGAACGAGAAGTTCGCGATCGCAAAGGACCACCTGGTCCCGAACACCCTCGCGGAGCACGGCCTCGATACGGAGAAACTCCGGTTCGAGGACGAGGCCCTTACGGTGATCATCGACCGCTACACCCGCGAGGCGGGCGTCCGGGCACTCAAGAAGCAGCTCGCCCGTGCCGCACGGTACGTCTCGGCGAAGATCGTCTCAGGCGACGTCGCCCTCCCGTATATCGTGACGGCGGACCTGCTCCCGGAGGTCCTCGGGAAGGAGACGGTCCGGCAGGACGTGGTGCGGAAGGAGAACCCGCCCGGCGTCGTCACGGGCCTCGCGTGGACCCCTGTCGGCGGGGACATCCTCTTCATCGAGGGGACGTTCATGCCCGGCAAGGGCAAGCTCACCCTGACGGGCCAGCTCGGCGACGTGATGAAGGAGTCGGCGCAGATCTCCTTGAGCCTCATCCGGTCGCGGTTTGCGGCCGTTGCACCGGGCTTTGACTTCTTCGGAAGCGACATCCACATCCACGTCCCGGCGGGAGCGACCCCCAAGGACGGCCCCTCGGCGGGCGTGACGCTCTTTACAGCCCTCGCCTCCCTCATCACCGGAAGAACGGTCGACCCGACGACCGCCATGACCGGCGAGGTGACGCTCTCCGGCGCCGTCCTCCCCGTGGGCGGGATCAAGGAGAAGGTCCTTGCCGCTCACCGGGCAGGGATCCGGAAGGTCATCCTGCCGCAGGAGAACGAGAAGGACCTCGCGGACGTCCCCGAGGACGTCAGGACCGACCTCGTCTTCGTCCCGGTCCGGACCATCGAGGACGTCCTCCGCGAGGCGCTCGATGTCACGCTGCCGGGCCCGGTCATCCACTATGCGGGCGACCGGTTCGTTCCGGCGCACAACCTCTGAGCGGGGACGGACCCCCACCCCCCCCTCTCCCGGGCACTACTAAGATTGTTCACTTTTCTCCTCATACGGGACGCAAACTTATCTGGGATCGCGGCGTCAGTCGGGGGCCGGGGATATGATATGCAAGATCCGAAAGGTCTGGACCGGCTCAGAGACCGGTTCGTGGGGGAGTGGGACCTCGACGTGACCCTGCAGATGCCTGACGGCAGCACGATGACCGGCACGGGCACGGCCACGGTCCGGGAGGTGGCCGGCCGGTACGGCATCCAGAGCGACCTCAAGTATACCATCGGCGGGGAGTCCTACGAGGAGACGGACCTCTGGACCTACGACCGCGAGAAGGGGACGGTCCACATGTTCGGCGCTGGCTCCGACGGGAGCACGCACGACCATACGGGCAGGTGGAAGGACGCGGATACCCTGGAACTGCACTGGAGCGATCCGGGGGAGGCGGAAGAGACGATCACGGCCGCCTGGGAGGCCGCCGACACCCTCCGCATCCGGTCGGAGACGAGGGTGGGGGGCAAGCCCGGCCCCGTCATGGACTCGGTGGGGAGAAGGCGGAAGGGATGAAAAGGCTCCACGCGGTGCAGCCATAGGGTATTCCCCGGATGCCGGAGCAGGGCAGGGTATCAGAAATACGTCCCGCCCGTCTCGAACGCCACCCTGCGGTCGTGTGCCATCTTCTGCAACCACTCTTCGATCTCCGGCCTGTCGAGGATGTAGCCCTTCCAGAGATCGGTGTAGGGTTCTTCGGGCACGACGATGATCCCTTTGTGCTCCGCGACCCTGTCCGCGATGAGCGATGCCGCCTTATCGGCGGGATACGCGTCGTCGGGGATTCTCAGGTCGCCGCGTGCCTGTCCGTCGATCCCCTTGTTGAAGATCGGGGTCGCGATGTTCGCCGGGCAGATCGTCGAGAAGTGGAGCCCTTTCTCGGCGTATTCATACTTCAGGCACTCGGTAAGGCCGGTGACACCGTACTTCGTGAGGGAGTAGAGCGCCTGGAACGGGGGAGGGACGATGCCGGCTATCGAACTGGTGTTCACGATGTGGCCGAACCCCTGCTCGAGCATGATCGGCACGGCGGCATGGACCCCGTAGATGACGCTCCAGAGGTTGGTGTCGATGATCGTCTTCCAGTCCTCGAGGGTGGCCATCTCGAACGGGATGGTCCCCCCGACGCCTGCGTTGTTGAAGAGGATATCCAGCCTGCTCGCCTCCGCTACGACCCCTTCGATACCCTTCCGCACATCCTCCTCCTTCGTCACGTCCATGATGAGCGGGCGCACCCGGTCGCCGTAGGCAGAGAGCTCGCCTGCGGCCTTTGCAATCTTCTCCGGACTGCGTCCCGCCATGTAGACGATTGCTCCCCTCTTTGCGAGCTCCTCGCTGATCGCATATCCAATCCCTGAGTTCGCACCGGTGACGATGCAGACTTTGTCCTTATAATAGTTTAAATCAGCCATCTTCTTCTCCTTCACTCAATGACCCTGGCGCCCATGGCATGAAGGACGGCGTTTCCCTCGATCAGCGCCGCCTGGGTGATCTTCGTTACGGGCAGGGAAGCGAGGCTGTTGATGATGTAGTACTGGACCGGATTCTGCATCGGGGTCTGTTCGATCCATGTGAGGCTCCCCGTTCCGACCTGCAGAGTCTCCACCCCGATGCCCTGGGGGTAGAGGACGAACTGGCTGAGTTCTGCTCCCGGAGCCCCGACCTTTGGGATATACCTCCAGCCAAGGGTGTTCACGGACGCGAACTGCGACTTCAGCCCCTCCAGTTCCTTCCCGGTGACCGGGCCGGCGGCCTCGAAGTTCATGGTGAGGAAGGTGTTCCCCTCGTAACTGACGGACGTCGCGTAATGGGGTTTCGAGATATGCAGGTCTTCGATCTCCGCGTAAATCTTAGGGATACCGGTCTGCTCCCGCCCTCCGAGGATGGGTGCGGTCTTGTTCTCCCAGACCACCAGCGTGTAGGCGCCGTCGAGTTCGTCCTTCTTTCCGTGGAACCTGACCGGTGCCGCCACGTTGATCAGGTTATACTGGCCGCCGTGCAGCCAGTTGATCTCGGTGAATCTGTTGAACGCCACCTGCACCTCAGGCGCCAGGAGCTCGAATCCTTCCGGGATGTAGTTTTCAAGAAGGTCTCTCTCGGTCCCGTAAGTTATGGACAGAGCCGTGGTCCTCTGCGTGACCAGGGTCTCCGGGTCGAATTTGCCGCCCCCGAAGTGGATCGGCATCAGGTAGGTACAGTCGTCCTGCGGTCGGAACATAGGCTTCCCTATCTGTGCCATAACAGCTCAATGTATATAATCCTATAGATCTTTGCACCGTCAACTCGCCGGAATTTTTTGGTAAAAATGTCAGGATATAGGCCAGGAAACGGCGCCGGAGCGGTTAAGAGGCCACTGTCACGATAACGCCGGGGGGAACCTTTGAAGCGCCAGAGCGTGCCGCCCCGGCGGCATAAGGTTTCACGGAACCGTGCCGAATCCCGCCCGGAATATAAACATGACTTCCCCCGGCTCCCCGACAGTAACCCCAACACTACCTGATATAACCCCCCGGCTCCCCGCGCGCGGGGAGCGCTCGTCAAAGGGCGGAGGGCAGATCGACCGTCTCCTCCCTGCCACCGGTGTTCCGGGACGACACGGGGGTGAGATTTGCCGGCGAGGACCCGGGGAAGACAGTACCCGAACATCTAGCTATAAATAAACCCTGAACGCTAAACCAATTATTTATCCGATAGTTCGTACACGGACCCCTGCTATCGGATCCATTGAGGGAGAGATTCAATTGACGCCAGAGAGCCCACGGAATAGAAGAGCAGACTCAACGGCAGGAAAGGAGCTGGATATCTCCCTTGAGGTCGTCATCCTGCTCGTCTTCGGCGTCTTCATGCTCATCTTTGGTCTGCTTCTCTTCAGGATTCACACGGGAGAACTGCCGTACTCCCCTGACAGCACCTACGGCCTCTTCCTCGTGATCGTCGCGTTTCAGATCATCACGATGGGGAAGACCCCGTTCGGGGATCTCCGCCGCTCGTGGCCGATCATCATCATCGGGATCAGCACGGCAGTCATCGGGATGCTTGCCTGCTTCGTTCCCGGCCCGGTGAGCGCACTGGTCCGCAGCCTTGTCGGAGTACTGCTCTTTGCCGGCGGGATCGCTCTCCTTCTCCAGTTGTTCTTCTCGGCGGAGAAGGCCAGGATATGGCTGAAGGTTCCCGGAATCCTGCGGCAGCTGACGCTCGCCTGTATCCTTGTATATGTCATGTCGATAATCCTGGGCATGGTCACGCTTCTGCCCGGCATCACGACCGACCGCGAGACAGCGGTCCTCCTCATCGTCTACGGCATCAGTTTCTTCTACCTCTCCTGGTGCATCCAGAAGGTCTCCCGGGTGTACCCCCCGAGTGAGACGAAGGCTCAGGTGGGATCGCAATGACCCCGAACGGTCTTTATCAAAAGGACGGCACCGGCCTGTTCCGCGAGGTCTCCCTTCCCCTCCCGGTTGCGATCGTCCTCCCGGTCGCAACCCTCCTGGTCCTTCTCGGGCTGCTGCTCTTCCCCGTAAACCAGGGGGTGCTCCCGTTCTCCCCGGACGGTCAGCTCGGCCTGTTGCTCGTCATCATGGCCATCCAGATGCTGGCTCTCGGGGATACCCCGGTAGGCCAGTACCGGCGCTCCCGGCTGCTGATGGCCACGGGGATCGTCTTTGCCGCAATGGGTGCCGTCTCGTGCATTGTCCCGGGGCTCCTGACCGGCGTGATCCAGGTCCTCCTCGGCCTCCTGAACATCACCGGCGGAGCGGTCCTCCTGACAAAGAGACTCCTCTCGATGCTGCACGACCTCAGGAACCCCCCTACCGAGCCCGTTGCTCTTCCCCACCTCCTCAAGCAGCTGCTGGTCACCCAGACGGTGCTGAATGTCGTATCGATCACCTTCGGCATAACCATGCTCGTGCCCGGCCTCGCTCCGGGCACGGTCATCGCAGGGATCGTCGTGATCAACGGCCTCCTCCTCTTCGTGCTGGTCTCTATCCTCTTAAAGATCCAGTAGTCCGGGGCTTACGATACGCTCGTTCCCCGCCCTTCGGGCGACGTTCAGGAAGTTCTTGCCCCCGTGCGCCGGAGAGATTCGACAATTACATCTTCGTTCGGGTCCTGGGGTTCTCCCTGGTCTACCGAATGCAGGACCGAGGACACACCTTGCGCACGTCCGGCGGCTGAAGCACCAGGACATCCTGCTCGTGCCCTGCAGAGACGATAGCAGGGAGCCGGGCCGCGGCGTCACGATCACGCTCGCGTTCTCCGGCGATCCGGTTGACCGGATCGCCGAACTCAACGCCTTCGCCGCAAGGATCAGAGAGGCCGGTGCGGTCATCGAAGGCCCGGTGGACCGGCCCTGGAACACCCGCGACGTCGTGGTGAGCGACCCCGACGGCTACCGTCTGGTCTTTTCCACGCCGGACTTTGCACGGATGCGGGACTTCGAGACGGCCATGCGGGGTGTCGGGGAGGACCTTACGAAGTTTTAGACTCGCATTCAACAAAACCCGGATCAGGGTGCCGGCACGAGCCGGTAGACCCGACCGGTCTCCCCGACCGGTCCCCGTTCCTCTGCGGTCAGGACGTAGAGCTCGTGCTTCGCGTCCTCCCCGAACGCGAGAACATACGCCCCGACGGTCCGGCTCCCGGCCACCTCGACCTCGGTGAAATCCCACTGGCCGCCGGGATCTTCCGTCGCACTGAAGATGATCCCGTCCCCATCGGTCCCCGCCCGGTTCCACTCCCCGAAGACATAGCGCCCGACGAGCGCGGGAATCGCCCTCCCCCGGTAGACGTAGCCGCCGATGACGACCGCCCCGATGCCGCCGGGCTGGTTGGCGTTCGGGTACTCGATGATCGCGTCGATCAGTGGCTCGCCCCGCCGGCCGGTCCGGGGCGCGTCCGCCGGCGACTCGCGGGGGTTGCCGGGGTCGAAGGCGTGGTTGCCTTCCCTGAGGTTCCAGCCGTGGTTGCCGCCCGGGACGATGATCTTCACCGACTCCCAGAGGTACTGCCCGGCATCGGCGGCAAACAGCCGGTGCTCGCCCCCGGCGTCGAAGGCCGTGCGCCAGGGGTTGCGGAGACCGTAAGCGTAGATCTCGTCCCGGCCCTCTCTTCCGACGAACGGGTTGTCCGCCGGGATACCATAGGGTTTCTCGCCGTCAACGTCGATCCGGAGAATTTTCCCAAGCAGCGTCTCGATATCCTGCCCGTTCCCTCCCGGCGGGTGACCTCTCCCGACGTCGTTTGCGCCGCCGCCGTCACCGAGCGGGATGTAGAGGTAACCGTCGGGGCCGAAAGCGATCGAGCCGCCGTTGTGGTTGGCCTGGGGCTGGTCGACCTCCAGGATCATCCGCTCTGACCCGGGGTCCGCCCGGTTGGGCGTGGAGACGGCAAACTCCGATACCCTGCTCGTGTGGTCCCAGCCCTCCGGCGCCCCGTCCCGGAGCGGGGCGCTGTAGTAGACGAAGAACCTGCCGTTCTCCCTGAACTTCGGGTGGAACGCGAGGCCGAGGAGCCCGCGCTCGTCGTAGCCGGTGCGGAGGTCGACAACCCGGCCGGTGATATCGAGGAAGGGCTCATTAACGCCGGCGTCGATGACCCGGATGACGCCGGGGAGGTCGGCGACGAAGAGCCGTCCTGTCCCGTCGTCCGGGGATGCCAGCGCAACGGGCATGGTGAATCCTCCGGTGACGAACTCGAGGCCCACCCGTTCCGGGGCGGCGCCGGGAAGAAGAATGTCTGGCACGATCTCCTCACTCCGGGAGGATGGATCGGGTAGAGGCATTTAAAGGTACCCGGCGGTACGGATCCGCCGGGTCAGACCCTCGTGATAACGACGCATCAGGGGGATCACCCCGGCCCTCGCTCCCCCTCCATCCTCTTCGCCTTCATCTCCTTTGCCCGGCCGATGAGGTACTCGAGTTCCACAAGTTCCCCGGCGCTCCCGCAGGCGCCCCTGCTGCACGCCTCGTCGTGAAGCCTCCAGCACTCCTCTTCGATCCGTTTGAGGTCGTCCATCGTATGGAGGTGATACCTGGCGATGATATCCGCATGCTCGCGGGTGAACGCGGCGATCTCCTTCAGAAGAGCCATCCGGTCTCCCTTCGGCACCGGCGATCCTGTGCTGCACCGGTCCGCCCGGGAAGTTGTGCGGTCCATGCTACGTCCTTGCTGCCGGGAGAGTTATTCTTTCCGGAACGACCGGGAGCGGTGCCCGCGCCATGAGCAAAAAAACGATTTTTAAAGGGTTATGTGCCGGGGGCGGTGAAGGGGTTCTTCCCCTCTGCCGCACCGGGACGGGCGGTTCACCCCCCCATCCCGATAATTTCCGGAAGTCTATGACTCGTGAACGAACCCCATGTCGACGCCGACGAGCCCGACGACGGTGCCGGTCGCGTCCCTGACCGGGGCATACCCGGAGAGGATGGTGGCGGTCTCGTTGCCCCACTCATCGATGTAGAACCCGGGTTCAGCAGAGGGTTCCTCAAAGCCGGCGAGGAACGCGACGTCCTCCTCCGTGGGCACGTAGACGTCGCCTATTGCGGCCGCGTACGCGCTGCCGTAGTCTGCGTCAACGGCGTAGTCGGTGGCGTTCTCGGTCTTGCGCATGGTGTAGACATAGACGACCCCGGGGTTTGCGTCACGGAAGGTGTTGAGTTCATCGCGGATGGCGGTGAACGCCGGGGTCGTCTCGTCGCCGGGCTTGAGTGCCGCCATCGTGGTGCCGTCGATCTCTCCTGCAGCCTCCACCGCGAGAGCTTTCAGCCGCTCCTGCGTGATTGGGTTCCCTGCTTCGATGGCTGCCATCCCGACGCTGGCGCCGCTCGCGTTTGTTATCGGGGCATACCCGCAGATGAGACTGTAGATCTCAGCCGTGGGTTCCTCAAAGCCGGCAAGCAAGACGGTGTCGAGGTCCGTCAGGGTGTAGCCTTCGCCTATCGCGAGGGCGTTGTTGTCGCTGCCGTAATCCGCATCCACGACGTATTCGGTGATGTTTCCGGCTTTCCGCATCGTGTAGATGTAGAAGATCTCAGGGTTTGCGGTCCGGAAGATGTTGAGTTCATCGCGGATGGCGGTGAATGCCGGGGTACTCTCGTCGCCGGGCTTGAGCGCCGCCATAGCGTCGCCGTCAATCTTGCCTGCAACCTCCACCGCGAGGGCTTCGAGCCTCTCCTGCCCGATCGACCCGTTCGGCTCGAGGCAGACCAGCCCGACGCCGGCGCCGGCCGCGTTCCTCACCGGAGCATACCCGTACACGGCGGAGTAAACCTCAGCGAAGGGTTCTTCAAAGCCGGTGGGATACGGGTTTCCGGGTTTCACAGCGCGGTACCCGCCACCGATTGCGTATGCACCGGTGCTGCCGTAGTCTGCATCAACGATATGCTCGGTGCCGTTTTCCACCTTGCGCATCGTAGAGATGTAGACGATCTCGGGGTTTTCGTCCCGGAACGCGTTGAGCCGGTCGTGGATGGCGATGTACGCCGACGTGTTCTCGTCGCCGGGCTTGAGCGCGGCAAGAGCATCGCCGTCGATCTGCCCTGCAATCTCCGCCGCGAGGGCCTTTGCCTCGTCCAGCGTGAGCACCTTCTGCACCGGCACGATCGTGCCGGGGGTCGGTTCGGTCTCGCCGGGGGCAAATGCAATCATGACCCCTGCGGCAACGACGATCAGCGCAACAATGGCGACGATCAGGATGTTCTTGACGGTCATACCAGATTCTCCTTCAGGATTTTATTGCAGAAGTGGGCATTTAAACACTCGCAAATGTATCGCGGTTGGATGTGGCGCTATGGTAATTTCAGCGCCTTTGTGGCGGAATACCGGGGGTAACAGTGGGGATGTTTGAGATACGTATTCAGGCCAAATCGTCGCACTCAGGCTGACGTGCTCCGGGATTTCAGGGATAGCGCCGACGATGAGAGGATTGGAGGCGGCGTGCCCCGGCAGAATTGACCCTGTCAGCCCTGCCCTATCCTTGATATCGACGAGAGCCAGGCATGGTGCCCTTCGGGCTGGACGACGTTCTCGAAGACCGCCGGCTTGATGTAGTTGATGAGCCAGCCCTCGCGGAAGGTCTCCCGGATCTCCTCCTGCGTGATCCTCCTCGGGAGCGGGTATTCGCCGGGGTTCTGGTCACTGAAGCAGAGCATGAAGTAGTTTCCGCCGGGTTCGAGAACAGCTGCGAGGCTTTTTACGAAGACGGGCCGGTCTTCGTCGGGGAGGACATGGAAGAAGCCGGAGTCGATGACGGTATCAAACGTCCGCTTAAGCCCGGCGAGGTCCAGGGCGTTCCAGACGCGGAACGGCGCCCGGAGCCCCCGTGCCGCAGCCTTCTCCTTCGCCGTCCGGATCGCAAGGGAAGCGGTGTCGACCCCGAGCACCTCGTGGCCTCTCTCTGCAAAGAAGAGGGCGTGCTCCCCCGTGCCGCATCCCACATCCAGGACGGAGCCCGTAACCTCTCCTGCCCGGGCGAGGTCGACGAACGCCTTCTGGGCCCGGCCGATGTCCCAGGGCGGCGTGCTCCGGTAGACCGAATCGAAGATATCCATGTGGTATAATGGATCCCGGAGTAACTTAACCCGTTGGAAACGGATGGACAAAGAGATCCGGGTCTTATCCCTCCCCCTCTTCCCTATGGCTGCTAAAATCTGCTTTATTCGGACGACATCCTGCACCTTCTCGTCGAAAAGCCCCACGGGGAGGTAGAGCGGGAAAGGCCGGACCGGTCTGGGCCGGAATGCTGCAAGATGCGTAACGTAGTGGAACGTCTTTTTCAGCGGGACCAGGGCGTTCGGGAAGAGCGGATCGCCGGCTGATCGGAGCAGTCCTGGCCGGCACCAGGGAGCAGCATACGGAGACCCGGCGCGCACAGTGTTTTTAGGGGAGGTGAACCGCTGGTTCGACATGGGGGTGCAGTACCGGGGGAGGGAGTGCCCGGGGCACGACGCTATGCTGCAATATGCCCATAAGCCGCCGTAGAGACTCTTGCGTGCCCCGGGATCCAGTATATTGAACCATCCGGTTCAATGATCCGACTCGCACCATGGTAGGTGCTTATGCCATACCCATGTCAATCAGGGTACAGCGGTGCCGGGCAGATCCGGTAACCGCAGGGGGGAAGCAACATGACCAAGCGAACGATTGCCCTCGGGCTTGGAGCCGTTCTTCTGGTTCTGCTTGCGTTTGCCATACCGGCGAGCGCTGCGGCTCTGTGGTCCGGAGGAGCCGGCAATGCAAACGAAGACTGCCCCGGCTGCCAGTATGCCTGCAACGGTATCTGCAGCGGAGACCTTGACCAGACCCGCGATCAACTCCGCGATGGGTCCTGCACGACGACCCCTGTAGCGACAGGTGACGGCGATCAGACCCGTGACCAGCTCAGGCTGCAGGACGGAACCGGCGAGAACTGCAGGAAGTAGGAATCTCATCCAGCAGCCACCACAGTGGAAGGATGCCCCGCATTCTTCCCGTTTCTTCTGTTCGTTTGCTCCGGAGACCAATCGCTGCTTCCATTCGAGAGAAAAACACGCTTTCGACCGAAGACTGGGCCGTTACAACAATAGTAGACCCTGTGGCGTGCCTGTTCCGGATGCCGGGCGACAGGCACCGGCGCAGATGGTCGAGACTCTGCCGGCCCGGATGTTACGCCCCTCTCCCCGATCTCACGAGCCGGGAAGGCACAGGAGCGCTTGAAACTCATCGCCGGTATCCGGGCCCGGAAAGAGATCGTCCGGAGCGTCCCGGGCGCAAGAGGTGCCCCGGAGGGCACCGGAACGGTGACGATACTCTTTTGCCGGTGCTGCCGCTTGCGCCGGCAGACGTCACGGGAGTCCCCGATAGGTCGGGGCGGGAATTCTCCTCCTCGGCCCCTCCCGGAAATGCCGGGCACGCGGTGACGCAGAGGCTGCACCGGATCGTTGCAATCCTGGCGACCGCCGGCGCAAGCGGGGCTATCCTTCTGAGCAGCACCTGCCGCCGGATCAGCCACTTCACGACCGGGACTGCTCCGGGCGGGACCCAGGTGCGCACGGTCCGGCACCGAAACGCATCGACGCCGTCCGGTCCCACCGCTCCGTTCGGGCACGCCCGGGTACAGGCTCCGCACCCCGTGCAGAGCGGAGCGCCGCTCGGTCCGGCTCTCTTTCCTGTCTTCTGACCCGGGGACGCGGTCACGACACCGCCGAGGAGCAGCCGCGAACCGAAGCGGGGATTGAGGAGGAGGGTGTTCTTCCCGATCTCTCCAAGCCCCCCGGCCGCTGCAATCTGCTTCATGCGGACGACGCCCTGGACCTTCCCGTCGACAAGCCGCACGGGGAGATAGAGCGGGACGGGCCGGGCCGGGATCTGCTCCGCCTCGAGGCAGCCGGCGAGCCGTAGGGCAGCGTTGTCGAGACGCTCTGCAATCCGAAGCATCTCGCGGGTCTTCTCCCTTTGCGGCAGCCGGTATACCGGGACCGGGACTTCCTTTCCGAAGACGATCACGGACCGGGCGGCCGGGAGGAACTGCAGCACCGCTGTCCTGTCCGCGTCGCTGAGCGCCTCGATGCCGACCGAGCAGTAGACGTCGACTCCCTCATCCTCAAAGAACGTTGCAAGATCCATCCCGGCGCTCCCTGGAGTATATGGATGCCTGCAGGGGTATCAACCTTGTGAGCGGAAGTTCGTTTGAACGCCGTCAATCAGGCTCTGGTTCATGCTCCACGGCCGACTCCTGGGTAGGAAGGCGGGAGGAGGAGAAACCTGCTCCCGTGGGGCAAAGCCGCATCGCACCGCTTGTGGATCGGCGTGCTCGCGGGCGGTATCCAGAGTTTCACCCGCTCCGGGGATGCCTCCAACGAAAGAGGTCATTCAGGCGTCGTCTGAATCTGGATGAGATTGCCGCAGGTGTCGTCGAAGACTGCTATGGTCACCCGGTCGAGAACTTCCGTCGGCTCCATCGTGAACTTCACACCCAGCCCTTTCAGTCTCCCGTACTCCGCACGGGTGTCTTCAACACCAAAGGACGCGGCGGGGATACCCTGTTCATAGATTCCTTTCTGGTATGCCCGCGCTACGGGATTGGCGTTCGGCTCAAGCAGAAGTTCGGTCCCGCCTTGATCGTCGGGGGAGACGACGGTAAGCCACCGGTACTCTCCGGCAGAAACATCGCTTTTCTTCACAAAGCCCAACACATCGGTGTAGAATCTCAGAGCCCTGTCCTGATCGTCCACAAATATGCTGGTCAGTATGATCTTCATAACCGTCCATACCCGGAGAACTATATGTACGTTTGGCAACTGATCAGCCCGAATCAGGACGAAGTTCTCATGCCCAGACGATCAGCGCACCGGCAGCGGTCGAAGCGCCGGGTCTCACCGTCAGGCGCGGCGCCATACCCGACCGGGGTTGGGCCGGGGAGATGCGATACCGTCAAATCCTGGGGGCTCTCAAGAGAGTGTATGAGCGAATCGGCCCGGAAGGTTCTCCGCTGCCCGGTATGCCGGAGCACCGAGATCTCCTGGGATGCCCGTGGCCTGTACGCGACGCTCTATCACTGTAAGCAGTGCGGGTATCAGGGAGCGTTCATCCTCGAATGTGACGAGGATGCCGATAGCGTCTGAGTGAAAGCGTGCCGGTCGGCCGGGTGAAAGGCTAACATTAAGGTTGCCTCCTCTTTTCCTTCTTGAGTGCCGGAGGTCCGGTCAACAAGAATCCGGATGATTCAAAGTCCCTGAGGTCCGTGCTGTGGGTTCTCCCGTCGGGAGCGATGGCCGGCGTGATGAACCGGAAGAACTCGCTCGCGAACTGCTCGTAGCTGAACCCTTCCGCCTCAATCACCAGCTTCCACCTGTTCTCCAGGGAGAGGATGCCCATGAAGGATATCATAAGGTACATCGAGGTCAGGAACGGATCGAGGTCGGGTCGGATCGTCCCGTCATCGATCCCCTCCCGAATCGCATCCGCCAGGATCCGGCGGCAGGTGCCGTAGCCTTTCCCGATCTCTGCAGCATAAGGGTTCTCCCTCGAGAACCGTTCGGACCCGTAGAAGTGGATGAGCCGAAGATAGTCCGGGTATTCCTGCGAGAACCGGTAATACGCCTGGCCCATCAGGACCACTTTGACGATGCCGAGAACCTCTCTTTCCATGCACTCGGTGTATCTCTCCGTGAGGATCCGGACACCGCGGAGGACGATCGTCGCGAAGAGGGCCTCCTTATTCTTGAAGTAGAGGTAGATGGTGGCCTTGTTCAGTTCGACCTCGTGGGCGATATCGTCCATGGAGACGTCTTCGTAACTCCGGGCAAAGAAGAGACGCTCGGCTGCATCGATGATCTCGGCTTTTCGCTGCTCTTTCTCCCGTCGTCTTCTCTCGGCGATTCCCATACTTCCGCTTCACCAGATCCCTTTCCTGGAACTCCCCATCTGCCGGGAGGAATATTCCGTCACAGGAAGTACTCGGGCTCCTTGCGCTCCCGATACAACGTGCTCAACCGCACCGAAGCGTCCCAGACCAGGCCGGACTTCATCGTTCTCGCGTGCGCGGGACAGCGTTTGATGCAGGCACAGCACGTGATGCACTTCTCCGGGTCGGTCGAGTAACCCTCGTCCGGATCGATCGCGCCCGTGGGGCACTCCTCCGCACAGGTCCCGCACCGGGTGCACGCATCGCTGACCGCGATGAAGTCCACCGTCCAGAGCGTCGGGTCTCCCCGGTAGGGGCAGCAGCCGGGTATCGCTACGTCAGGGATCCGGTCGACTGATGGAATGGCCTCGAGTTTCTCCCGTATCTTTCGCCCGAACGTCTCTGCCAGGTGCAGGTCGGCTGCATCCGGGCGGCCTTCTGCCGTCGGCGTCCCGGCGCTGGAGAACGAGTGTTCCCCGATGAATGCTCCCCCGGCGATCGCCCTACACCCACGCTGAACCAGCATATCGTTTAACTCGATGAGTGCATCGTCATACACCCGGTTGCCATAGACGACGACACTTACCGCAGGCGTATCATGGGCCCTGATCGCCTGCAGCCAGTCCATCAAGAGGGCCGGCACCCTTCCCATGTACACGGGGACTGTAACGATGAGGAGTTCATTTGCCGACGTCTCCAGCGGCTTAATTCTTGCCTGCGGCGTGGTGATGTCGATGAGTTCCACCATGTTGTGGTTGATTCCCCGTGCGATACCCTGGATGACCGTCTTTGATCTTCCCGTGGGCGAGAAACAGACCAGTTTCAGCGAATCTATCTTCATATGGTCTCCTCCGGTTGATCCGCGGACGCGATCGTCTTCAGCAGCCAGGCCATGTTCTTTCCGGCTTCTTTTGCCCTTGCTATCCCTTCTTCGTCTCTCCGGACGTCCCCGATATCCCGGCCGATGCCGATCACCGGGGCTCCCGTGACCGTCATCCCGCTGTAGAGCATGAAATGCAGCAGGGTATCGACGGTATGGTTTGCCCCGGATCTCCGCACCGCTGCCGCGGCGATTGCCGCCTTGCGCCGGAAGGGCCCGTCGTTTGCCCTGGCTACCACGCCTGCCCGGTCGATCAGGGCTTTCATCTCGGACGTGACGTCGAGGAAGTAGACCGGGGAGCCGAGGATGATCCCGTCGGCCTCGACCATCTTCTCGATACAGTCGTTCACGATGTCGTCGTCAACGACACACCGCAGATCCTTGTTCTCGAAGCATCTCCGGCAATCGGTGCATCCCCGGATCATCTGCCCGCCGACCTGGACAAGGTCCGTCTCGATGCCTTCGTTCTCAAGTTCGTCGAGGATACGCCGGATCAGGATGGACGTGTTGCCGTCTCTCCGGGGGCTGCCATTGAATGCAACGACGTTCAGTCTCTTCATCGCTTTCACCGCCTTCATTCCTGTTCCGGACCCTGCGACGCTACCCAGTCGTCGATGAGCGCACGGGTCAGGCTGAGTCTCGGAGGAAGAGCCGGGAGATGGTCGCGGTCAACCCATACGGCGCTCTCGACCTCAACACCGTCCGGGACAATTTCTCCTCCGTCGTACTCGGCGACGAACCCGATCATGAGTGAATCGGGGAACGGCCACGGTTCGCTTGCACGATACCGGACATTCTTGATCGCGATCCCCGCTTCTTCGCGGACTTCGCGGCGCACGGCATCCTCGATCGTCTCGCCGGGCTCGACAAAACCGGCAACGAGGCTGTACCTGCCGGGTGGCGCCCTGACTCCCCGGACCATGAGGATGGCGTCGTTCTTTCTTACCAGCACGATGATCGCCGGGGAGAGCCGGGGATAGACGATCCGGTGGCAGGACGGGCAGACTCTGGCCCGCTCGGTCCGTGCAGGTTCTGTTGGTGTGCCGCACCTCCCGCAGAACCGGGTGTTCCTGTCGTAATCGATGATCTGAACCGCAAGCCCGGCAACGGCAAGTTCCTCGTCCGGGATGAGGCCGGCAAGTTCGCGTACGCCGGAATGTGCCAGCCCGTCGGGCAGGGGCAGGTCGCCGGGGACCTCGACGGCATAACAGGCAACCGGTCCCCGGTGGCCGAGATATTGGGCATCCCTCTTCAGCCCTTCCGGGCATACTCCCTCAAAGATAGTCGGCGCGCTGCCGTTCCTGACGCAGACTCCCCCGTCGCGGACAAACACCAGGCATGCGTCGTCCGGGAGCCGGTCCGGTTCCGGGTACTGCCTGTGCAGGCAGTTGACTGCAAATGTTGCTTTATGCTCCATGATAGCCCCCGATTCCCGTGACTCCGAGTTTTTCCCTTCTATACACGTTCCCACGGGATTTCTCTCCGTTGAGTCTCTATCTGATCCATCCCTCCCCCAACCGGGAGGCGTATCTCCAGGCTGCCCGAAGGTAGTCTCACCAATAGTACATCCCTTGATTATATTATAACTGCCGGTTAGTTAGTAACTGTTAGTTATGATATTTAAATATTGGAGTACGGCGGAGCATGCACACAACTCATGTCGCGTCCGGGTGAAGGCGGGGAGAGGGCCCCGGCAGGAAAGGCCTCGCCCGGGTGGGCCCCCTGCGCCCTCAAACCGGCGAGACGTTCCGAAGATGACTGTCTCCGATGAGAATCGCTTGAGAGACGCTGCTATCCGGGCTGGGTTCCAGCGGCAACTCGGAGCACCGGGTCTCACCGTCAAGCGCTGCGTCATACGGGATGCGACGTACATCGCCGCCGGTCCGGGACGCACCTCCTGCGGGCACGTCCCGGGAAGAACCGGCACGGATACGGCGGCACCCGGGCAAAAAGGCCTCGACGCCCTGGGTGTGCGGGAACGATCATCCTCGGGCGGGTCATCGGTCGAGGTCTCCGATGAAGGAGGATACGTGCGGTGCTTGGTGGTCACCTCCGTTTCGTCCTGAGGCGGACCCAAAAGAGAACGTTCTTGCCCTGCCGCGATCATACGGGAGATCATGACCCCCCTCTCTCCCGGCCTGATCGCCCCCTGCGGAATGAACTGCGGGCTCTGCATCGGCTATCTCCGGGAGAAGAACCGTTGTCCCGGCTGCCGGACGGAGGATGCCGGCAGACTGCCCCGGTACTGCGCCGGATGCAGGATCAGGACCTGCGAAGACCGCACGGGAGACTACTGCTACGACTGCGCCGGATATCCCTGCCCGCGGCTGAGACGCCTTGATAAGCGCTACACGACAAAGTACCGGATGAGCATGCTGGAGAACCTCCGCGATATCCAGGAGCGGGGCGTCGCGGCGTTCGTCGAGCAGGAGGAGGTCCGCTGGAGATGCCCGCAGTGCGGTTCGATCCTCTCCGTTCACCGGGATCGCTGCCCGCGCTGCGGCCGGGCGTGGTGAGGGGGGAGCACCGCCCGCGCTATTCTCCAGGTCGACCTCCGGTCGCTTCCCCCGGCCATCCCGGTTGCCGGGCAATAGACGGTGGTCGAAGATTCACCGGGTGCCCAAAGCGTATTCCTGCAGGTATGCAACAGCCAGTTCGTATGCCGAATGCACCTTCTCTCTCTCAACCCCCGGCACGCCGCATGCCACAATGTGTACCGTCTTTGTGGCGAGGGTAATCTTTGTTGCATCCGAGTCCCGGTACGGGTAGACGGCGACGATCTCGTCGTCATCTGTCAGGATGACCTGGTTCTTATGGAGCATGACGGGTGCTGCCATCCCGATGCCGAGGAACTCTTCGCCCTCTTCTGCAAACCGCATAGAGAGGTCCCCGGCCAGGGTATCGGCATCAAACGCGGCGATGGGTATGCCTGTGCGAATCGAGGCCAGGTTATAGGCGTCCACCGCGGTGTTGATCGCCGGGAGCATCTTTTTGGCCAGGATCCTTCTCACCAGCGCTTCCGAGGCGGGCCGCGTTTTGGTCGGATCGACGCCCACCTTCCAGAAGAAGTCCCTGTACGCCCTGAAGAGAGGTTCATCTTTGATCCTCTCCAGCGTATATCGTTCTCTTATTGACTGGACGGTCTCGTCTCTCAGGGCTTCCAGGCGCGGGCTCTTCTCCTGAATCGAGAGCGGTCCGACATCACCCTCCGCAACCGAGAGACCGGGGAAGGCGGCAAGAATCTCCTTATGCATCTTCATAGTTCGTACCGTTCCTGCCTGCTATCCCAGCGAGAGCAGGTCTTTCAGAATGACGTTTATCGCCTCCATATCCTCGGCCGCGCACTCTCCGATCTTCCTGACGAAACGGTCCTGCGAGAGAGCAACAATCTGGAAGACCAGCGCAGCACTGTCGGAGGAGAGCCCGTTCTCCGCACTCTTCTCGATGCCATGGATGTGCGGGAATGAAAAAGCCGCCGGGGTCGTCGTCAGCGGGACCACGATGGTTATACCCCCGTAGGCGACGCGAGGATCACGGCGGGCCGAAGCCCGCTCTGCTCGTGCCCCCGTGCGTCGGTGAGATCGACGAACCAGATATCGCCCCTGCTCCGGCGCATCCTAATGCCTCATCGACCGGATACTGGCCCGCTGCCACTCCTCTAACTCGGCGTCGAGCGCCGCCTTCTCCTCATCGGTGGGGACGAAGAGGTACTGCTTCGCCCGGTTGACACCCTTGACGATCTGCTCGCTCGAATAGAAGGACTTCATCCTCCTGACAGTCCGGTACGCCTGCTGTGGCGGTTGGTGCATCTCGTAGGCCAGATACCCGTAGGTCGCCCCGATCTCAAGCAGGGACGGGCTTTTGTCGAAGAGAGCAGTGAGTTCGGCAACCGAATCCGCCTCGGCGGGGGAGAGTGTGCTCGCCGTCTCGCACCGGGAAAACTCGTCGGCGTGCTGGTAATACTCCCGTGCAAGGTCCGGCGAGTAGGGTCCCCGGACGTAGAGGCGAAACGGATACGCGAACTCGATGCCCTTCAGTTTCAGCAGGTAGACGAGCTTCTGGGCGATGAGCCGGTGCTCGAAGAGGTCTTTGTCCATCCGGAACCCCGCCTCCCGGAAGCAGGCAATGACTTTGCTTCTATCGTCCACAGTGATCACCTGCGCAGCCCAGGAGTTTGCAGAGCCAGCCCCGGACACGCTGCCACTCGGCGAGCCCTTCCGGGGTGATGGCGTAGAGGTCGAGTTCCTTCTCCTCAAGCGTCACCTTCTCGGAGCGGAGGTATCCCATCTCGACGAGCTTCTTGAGGTTTGCGTAGAGCACGCCGTCGCTCAGGTTCAGCCCGGCTTTGAGCTGCCGTGCGGTGGCCCCGTCCTCGCCGAGCTCGGAGAGCGCCCAGAGTATCTCCAGGCGCACCCGGGAGATGAGGGCGCTGTTCACGTCCTCGGACTCTTCCACGATTGCTATCAGATCGTCAGGCATAGGCAACTTTCAACTTTGAGTAGATGTTGGAGTCCGGGGTGATAAAGGGTTCGGGCGGTGCTCCTTAAGTGTCAACGGGCCCCGTGTTCTTACAGGGGACCCGATGCGATGAAACCTGCTAGCTACCGCATTCTCCTCCGGAAGGAGCCGGAGGGCGGGTACACCGTCACCGTGCCGGCCCTCGCCCGTGCTCGCGTCACGCTCAGGGGGACCATCGATGAGGCGGTAGCGATGGCACGGGAGGCCCTCGAGGTCTATATCGAGAGCCTGCGGGAGAGGGGGAAGAGATTCCGACCGAAGAAGGGTGGCCTGGAACACAGGCTCACCGTCGAAGTCCCGGGATGAACGCCCGGGCCGGACCCCGTGAACCGGCGTACCCCGGGATACCTATACTAGAGAGGAAGACGCATATCCCGATCAGGAATGGATACCGTCACCCGCGAGGCCGGCGGGGAGTGTGCGAGGATCATCGGCATTCTCCGAAGGAACAAGGCGCACCTGGAGGAGACCTACCACGTCGGATCCATCGGCATCTTCGGCTCGTGCCGGCGTGGCGAGGAGCACGAGGGAAGCGACGTGGACATCCTGGTCGAGTTCTCCGAGGTGCCGGGGATCTTCGGGTTTCTCAGGCTTGAGCGGCACCTGTCCGAGATCCTCGGTAGACCGGTGGATCTTGTCGAAAGGAGCGCGCTCAAGCCCCGTATCGGCCGCCGCATCTTAAAAGAGGTTATCTACGTATGACGGCCCCGCGTAGCACGCTCGACTACCTGGACGATATCCTTGATGCCGTCGAGAAGATCGAGATCTTCACCCGGGGCATGTCGTATGAGGAGTTCTCCGAGGACGACAAGACCGTCTACGCGGTCACGCGGGCGCTGGAAGTGATCGGCGAGGCGGCGAAGTGTATTCCCCGATCGGTCAGGGAGAACTATCCCGGAAACCCCTGGACCGAGATGGCCGGTATGCGCGACAAACTGATCCACGCCTACTTCGGGATCAACAGGGCGATCATCTGGAGGACGATCCATGATGATCTCCCCCCTCTCAGATCCGCGATGCAGGCCCTCCGCGATGACCTGACCGCGAGCGGGTCTCCGTTGGATCCGTGAGCAGCTCGCCCTCACGGTCGGGATCCCTACGGCAACGGGGGCATCAGGGAGCGTTTATCCTGGAGCGTGAGGTGAGAGAAATGGATGACCCCTCAATGAAGGGGTTAGAGCAGGACAACTATAATCTGTCCGGAGCGCTCACATACGCATAATCTGGAGTGTCCGGCATGGGAATGCACTATATCTGTGCCGCAGAAGGCAGGAAGACCGACGTTATCGTGCCCATTGACCTCTAGGAGAGCCTGACCGCCGGAAAACCTGCAGACAGACCTGTCGGGGTTGCCGAGCCCGCGAGATACCGGGGGATATATCGGGACCTGGATCTCGACCTGGAGGCTGAGGTCCGGAATCTGCGGGACGAGTGGGACCGGACATGAAACGGTACCTGCTCGATACAAACATTCTCATCTACGACCTCGCAGATGCCGTTCCGCGGTGAGTGATTCGGGCGAGGTGGTACACGCACGGAGACCTCTTAGATCCTCGGGGAGTGTATCATCATGAGCAGGGACGTGATGCGATGAAAACCTGTCAGTTACCGTATCCTCCTCCGGAAGGAGCCGGAAGGCGGATATACCGTCACCGTGCCGGCCCTCCCCGGTTGCGTCACGTCCGGAGAGACCGTCGACGAGGCGATAGCGATGGCACGGGAGGCTGTCGAGATCCTGCAGGCAGAGTAACCTCCTGCCGCTACTTTCTACCGGGAACCGGCAGGAGAACGAACGGGCAACAGACTACAAGAGTGCCCGGAACTCGTCGACAGTGATCCCGGCCTGAAAAAGAATCGTCTGAAGAGTCCTGGGCGCAAGGGTCTGTTTGGGATGCACGGGAACAGTGACGATGACGTCACGCTGCGCGTGATAGAGGTAGTGATGGCTTTCCCGGGTGCCGACCACCTCGAACCCGGCTTTCCTGAGAGCACCGACCACCTTTGCACCGGTGGTTCTCGGAAGTTTCATGTCCCGGCGTTGCTCGTGTTCAAGGGAACGGAGACCTCAACCGGGATTGGTTTGCCGAGTTTCCTGGCCACCTCGACGTATCCTGCGATCGCCTCCTCGATATGCGCCAGCGCCTCTTCCCAGGTAGACCCCTCGCTGACACATCCCGGAAGGGACGGTACCGTTACGGTATACCCTCCATCCTCATTTTGTTCCATAAGAACCGTATAACGGAGACGAGTTTCCGACACGCGATCCCTCCTGTGGAGGATTGTCCACGAGACTATATAGGGGTTATGGCGGTGATTCTGCAGTAGGTACGGCTCGCAGAGGGGCATGGATCACCCCGATAAATGACCTTTCTTCAGACAGAGATATGTAGATTGAAGCACCAGAGGATCATAGACCGCAGAGGTGAGGCTGCCATGACTCAGGTAAAAGAGGAGATCATCAGCGAGCTCGATGACCTGCCGCCCCGGACATACGGTGAGGTGCTCGATTTCATCCGGTTCCTCAAGTCCCGGCGCAGGAAGGCCGCCCCCGACACCGCGCTCGCGAGCGAGCCCGTGCTCCGGAAAGATTGGCTCCGGCCCGAGGAGGACGAGGCGTGGAGCGATTTGTAAAGGGAGATGTTATCGTTGTGCCGTTTCCCTTCTCGGATCTGTCGACGGTGAAGCGGCGGCCGGCCCTTGTCGTTGCGGCGCCCGGAGGAGACGATGTAATTCTCTGCCAGATCACGAGTCAGCAGGTCCGGGATCGCTACGCCGTCGGTATTACCGACCTCGACTTTGCAGAGGGAACACTCCACAAACCGAGCAATATCCGGCCGAACCGGCTGTTTTCTGCCAGTGTCGACCTGATTCTTTATCGAGCTGGACGTCTCAACGACCTGGCCGTCATGTCGGTCACCGATCGGATCATTGAGATCTTGCAGGCAGGTTAACTTCTTGCCCCTACTTTCCGCCGGGAACCTGCAGATACGGCCTTCGTGTCCCCCTTCACTCCCAACCCGCGCACGGCTCCTCGTTATCTACTACCTCTTCTCCAGTCTCTTTTATGACACATTCCTCTCTTCTCCGTAGCGACCAGACCCTCTTCAGGGACCCGGACATCTTCGAGCTCACGTTCGTCCCCGAGCACCTCCACCACCGTGACGCCCAGATCAGGGAACTCGCCTTCCTCATCAGCCCCACGCTCCGGGGCGGGAGCGCCCTCTCTGCCATCCTCCGCGGGCCACCGGGGACCGGGAAGACCACCACCGTCCGCCGGATCTTTTCCATGATCCGGGAGGAGACCCGGCAGGTCGTCCCGGCCCACATCAACTGCCGCCACGACCATACACCGCTCACGGTCTACCGGAGCATC
>NZ_DAOSET010000019.1:0-48121 GCF_035363275.1 Methanoculleus sp.
TGATCTCAGCATGAATTTCCAGAAAATAATCATCCTCACGATCTTGCTCGGCCTGATCGTTCCTGCGGTGGGTGCGGCAGACCCAGGCCGGATCGTCCTCTCGAGCGATATCGGCTGGCTGGTGGCAAACGGGGCCGATTCCTCCGGAATAACCGTGCAGGTTCTCGACGGGGACGGGGCGTCGCTTCCAAACTGCACCGTGGCGCTCGACGTCGACCCGATCTACGGCCGCCTCGCGCCCGCGACCGTCACCACCGGTGCGTCGGGGACTGCCGTCACCACGTTCACGGTTAACAAGACGAGCGGCGTCGCCGTGATCACCGCCCGGGCCGGAGCGGTCGAGGAAACCCTCTCCCTCTCAATCGACCATGACCTGCCCTCCCGCATCGTATACCTCCACTACGACTCTGAGGTGACCGCGGGCAATACCACCACCATCACTGTGGGCGTGGCCGACCGGCACGGCAACCCGGTGGACGATCGGAGGGTCGCCGAGACGGTACGTTTCAGCGCCGGTTCGGTCGACGACGATGCCGTCTTCATCGACGACGGGGGCTCGCCGGTGCCGGTGCTCGAACGGAGCACCAACGTCACGGGCTTTGTCCGGGCGGAATTTCGAACCGGCCGCACCGTCGGTGAGAATATCGTCCGGATGACCGTCCTCCCGGCCGGCGTCGACCGCTACATCTCCATCCGCGGGCTGCCCACCGGGCTTCCCGCCGCAATCGACGTCTCGGTCAGCCCTGATGCCGACCCTATCCCCTATCGGTCCGCGAACGGGGAAGATACCTTCACCCTGACCTACAGGCTCTTCGACGCCTGGGGCAACCCGGCGGCCGGCCGCGGCCTCCAGGTCAACACCTCCCTTGGAGAGAATGCCGTCCTGACGACGAACGGCACGGGCATCGCCTGCCTCACCTACGGCCCGAAGGACACCACCGGCAGGATCACCATCACCGTGACGACCGTGGACAACGCGAGCGTGACCTCATCAGAGACCGTCGAGTTCATCCACACCGACCCGGTGGATATGCTCCTGTCGGCAAACCCCCAGTCCATGCCGAGCCGGGATGTCAACCGAGATTCCATCTCGGAACTCCGGGCCAAGGTGATGGATATCAAGGGGAACCCGGTCGCGGACGAGACGGTGACGTTTGAGATTGTTCCCGGATCGGTCAATGTCGGTGGATACACCAAAATTCAGGATCCGGCACTGACTACGACGTCTGCCGAGACCGATGAATACGGGTACGCCACCGTTGAGTTCCAGCCGGGGACGTTTGCCGGTCCGAAGGAGAATGGCTGGGACGCCACTGCAAAGGGTACGGCGACTGTCCGGGCGACGTGGAGGGATCTCAGCCGGGATATTCTCCTGACCTGGATGAACTATCCTTATCTCTCCGTGGAGGCGAGCGTCTCTAACCAGACAGTTGCGGTGAACAACACGACCGAAGTCACCATCCGGCTGAAGGGAGATGGGTATGCGCTGCAGCCGGACCCGATCGATGTGGTGCTCTGCACGGATCGTTCAGGGAGTATGCTTTATGATAACCCCGACCGGATGCACTCGGTGAGGGAGGCGGCAAAGGAGTTTGTTGACAGCATGTCCGAGAGAGATAAGGTGGGTCTTGTCACCTTCGGGAGGAATACCGGTTCGAGAAATCAGATCGATGTTCCAGGGGAAAGTTCGTTTACCAATCCTTGGAACTATATCGACAATGACTATAGCACGCCGAAACGATATCGCGATTATGCGACGGTTGATCTGCCGCTTATTGATACTCTCTCTTCGGTGAAAACTGAGCTCAATAATATAGTGCCTGACTACGGAACACCGATGCGAGGTGGCACCTACAGGGCGATCAACGAGTTGAGCGTTAACGGCAGTTCCGATGCTGTGAAAGCGATCGTTTTACTCTCTGATGGGGATTACAATTGGTACGGTGATCCTCTGGCCAGAGGGAATGGTTATCCCTCTTCCTGGTATGGCCCTACTGCTTATGGAGATCTCGTTCAGGACTATTACATGTTCGACGGTCTGTTAGATGCCGAACAGAATCTTTCTGTCTATGCCCGGCATAAAAATGTCACGATCTACTCGATCGGATACGCGGACAGCATTTCTCCTGGCGGCAGAGCTGCCCTGAAAACACTTGCCGAGTCCACAGGCGGGAAGTATTACAACGGCACTGCAGCTAACATCGGTGCTGTCTACACTGCCATTGCAGGCGACCTCAAGACCGAGGCCGGCGTCGACACCACCATGACCCTCGACTTCGGCACGATCCGGGTCAACGACGAAGATCGGGAGGGGGAGGCCGTCTTCACTTACGTCCACGAAGACGGTATCTCAACCACCATCGAGAGCTGGGTTGAGAACGATACAGGACGCCACGAGATCACGCCATTTACCACTATCAACCAGACCGACGACTGGAACGACGACCACGCCCTGCAATTCGAGATCGGCACCGTCCACCTCGACCAGGTCTGGGAGGCGACATTCCGCCTCAGAGTGCTCACCGACGGCAACATCAACGTCTTCGGCCCCGGTTCAACGATCACGTTCAACGACGGTGCGGAGCTCGCCCTCCCCGACACCTTCATCACGGCCGTGCCGGACCTTGCCAACACCGGTCTCGGCTCCGCAACGCTCACGCTTGCAAACCCGCGTTACACCTGCACTGAGCCGGTGCTGGAGTTCCTCACCGCCGCCTGGGACCTCGCGTACACCGGGTCGGGGTCCGTGACCCAGGTCGTGGAGTACTCAAACGACGGCGGCCTCTCCTGGGTGCAGTTCGACACCCCGACCAGTGGTGCTTCCTCCCTCGACGTCCGAAACCGGCCGCCCGGAGAGTATCGGATCCGGGTACGTGCCTCAGCAGACGACGCGCCGGATGCCGGGGTAATCTTCCCCCCTATCCGGGTAGGAGAATGGCAGAATGCGTATATCCGACTTGCATAAGATCTCCGGGTGCCACAAGAGCGCACCCGGAAGAACTGACGGACCCAGCGGGAATTGAACCCGCGTCCTTGGGTTCGAAGCCCAAAAGGATGTCCTCTACCCCATAGGTCCCCACATGGTTTTCTATCATAAGTTATTAAGCGTTTTTATGTCAGTACAATATACAATGATTCTCTCGTCCAGCGAAATCGTTCGCCGGCTCCAGGACGGCGATCTCGTCATCGAACCATACCACGGCATCTCCCAGCAGCCCGCATCCTATGACCTCCGGGCAGCTGAAAAGACCGTACTCCCGTGCGGCACGTGCACCCTCGTCCCCTCGATCGAGCGGGTGGAACTTCCCGCCGACCTCGCGGCAACCCTCCGGTGCCGCTCCTCGCTCGCCCGCCGCGGCGTCCTCCTCGGCGGCGGATTCGTAGATCCGGGGTTCCGGGGTCAGCTGACGCTCTGCCTGACGAACACGGGTACAGAACCGGTTACTCTCGCCGGCGGAGACAGGATCGTCCAGATGATTCTCCAGGAAGTGCGGAACGGCGACCGCGTCTACCAGGGCCGGTATCAGGAAAGTGTTGGCGCGGTGCAGACACGATGACCTCCTCGATACGCTCGGAACGGAAGTACCTTGAGATCCTGCGAATCCTCGCCGATTCGCACGAACCCCTCGGCGCCAAAAGGTTAAGCGAGAAGATGGCTGAGAGGGGGTTCGTCTTGAGCGACCGCGCCGTCCAGTACTACCTCCAGTACCTCGATGAAGCGGGATTTACGGAGAAGGTCGGGAACCGGGGTCGCATCCTCACTGACGCGGGGATCGCAGAGAGCGAGAGCGCCCTCGTCGACGAGCGGATCGGCTTCATCATATCGAAACTCGAACAGCTCTCCTTCCGGAGCACCTTCGACCCGGCGACCGGGACAGGGAGCGTCGCCTACAACCTCTCCTTCGTGCGGGAGGAAGACCTCCCGGGCGTCGAGGCAGCCTTCGACGAGGTGGCAGGAGTTGGTTATGGATTCCTGAACACCTACCGGATCGTCGACACCGATCCCCGCATACCCGAAGGCCATGTGGGGATCATGACGGCCTGCAGCGTCACGCTGGACGGCGTCCTCCAGAAGATGGGTATCCCGACGAGGCTCGAGTACGCCGGCAGGATCGCCGTCGATGAGGATGGCTCTGCCGGGTTCCTCGACCTCATCGGCTACCGGGGGACATCGGTCGACCCCCTCCAGCTCTTCATATCCGCCGGCCTCACCTCGATCAACCGGCTGGTGACGACCCGGGCCGGGGTAGGGCTAGCCAACATCCGGGCGGTGCCCGCGGTTGCGCGGGGTCAGGTGGAGGAGGCCGCCGGGTTGATGATGGAGTGTGGGTTCGTATTCCCAGCCGGCGGGGGCATTGGAGAGTTCAATCTCCCGAAACATCCCTATCGGCTCTCCGTCGTCGCGTTTTCCGGCATGAACATGGTGGGGAACGCCCTTGAGAAGGGATACGCCATCAGGACCGAGATCGGCGCCGGGATCATACCGTTTGAACGAATGGCAGACGCTACCGGATCCAGGTGAACCCTTCACCGTCCGGATCCTCTTCGGCCTTCTTCTCCGCTTCCTTCCGGCTCCGCGACCGAGTGGTCGCGTCGATCACATCGAGCCTCCCGCGCGAGGGGTCAATCTCCTTCGGGCGAGGACCCCCGTGGCCGAATCCCCGGCCGTTCTGGTCCAGCAGGGCATCCTTCGGTGCGGGGGCCGCCCCACGCACACGCAGGTCGCGCCCATCGAGGGTACTGTCGCTCGGCCGCTGTATCCCACGATCGATCGAGGCCCGATCGCCGGTGAGCGCCCCGTCTTTCGGGCGCTGCACCGTTTTTATGGTTGTGGGGTATACGATTGTATCGTCCTTCGGAGCAGTCTTCTCGATGCTGATTCCTTTCGGACCAAAGACGGAGTTCTTCGGCGCAGGCATGGACGAGGTGACCGAGGTCGATCCCGTGAGGTCGATCTCCCTCCCGCCCTGCTTTGGGGGGAGGATGACGGCGCCGTCGTCTCGCTTCTTCTCGGCTTTCGGAAGGATATCGATGGTATCGTCCCTGCGCACGTTGCTGCCCTGGCCACTGCCCGGGAGCATGATCATCTCATCCCTCTCCGCTGCATGCTGTTCTGTCATATGCTTATTCTCCTCCTGAAACGCTGACTCCAGGGGAGAGACGAACTCCGGGGCGTCGTCCTCGTCCGGTGCCCCGGTCTCCGCCGCCCGGGCAGCTTCCTCGCGCAGCCGCTCCTCCTCTTCGGCCTTCAGTTCTTCTTCCTCGCATTCAAGCCGGTATTCGGTTCGGATCTCCCGGAGTTCTTCGACGCGGGGGACATTGGATAACCCCGAGAGCACGATGATGATCCCGACAAACGAGGTGTTCCTCACCGGATAGTCCCCGGACCGCATCTCGAGGCCGGCGATGCTCCGGTCGATCCATTTCCTGACGGTCTGAAACCCTTTCATCGAGAGCTCGGCCGAAGGCCCGGCGATCAGCACCAGTGCCTTATCGGCACTTGTGAGGTCGCAGGGGACCGATACCTCCTCGTAGACCGCTTTCTTCGCGAGCGAGACGATCCGGGCGGCCTTCTCCTGGGAGCCCTGAATGAAGTACTTCAGCGACCGCCGCCGGTAGAGGAGGTCCAGCCACCCGGTCGGCAGGCGTTCGGTGGCGTAACCGACCGCGACGAAACTGTTCCCTTTCAGGGTGTTGAGGACTTCCCCGGCATCCAGGACAACCTCGGCGAAATCGAGCCCGGACTCGTTGAACTCGCCTGCACGGAGGAGGAGGCCGATCTGGCGAGCGATCCGCTCGTTGAGCAGACCGTAGTGGGTCCTCGGGTCGAGCACCCCGGAGTTCCGGCGCAGCCTGCCCATGAAGCCGGGCTCTTCCGTCTCGGCTGCAGCCGCGGCCGCCCTGATCTTCTGCGACCAGGTCTCGTTATCGAAGAGGATGACCGCATCGACAAGCCCCTGGAGGGTATCAAGGTCGTCGGCGGCCTTGGCCGAGACCCGTTTCCCCTCATCCAGGCATGGCAGCATAGCGAGCGCGAAGATCGGTTCTACGTAGGACTTCCGGAGCTCTTCGATGATGGGCGGCGCGATGTCGATTACACTGCCTCCGAGCCCGCAGCAGAGCAGGACGGCGTCGATATCCAGTGTATCCAGGGCCTGGATCCGGGTCATCACCTCCTCGATATCGATCACGCTCGTGATATCGCCGGGATCCATGATATCGATCCGTGGGAAGAAGATCCTCGCGGGGTCAGGGAGGTGGCGGAGCTGCACGAGAGAGTTCGGGTCGATGTCGATCGCTACCGCACTCATGCAGTAAACTCTGCTTCGCCGATCGTGATCGTAGAGGCTATCCACAACCCGCGACCCGGCGCCACCCAACCCTATCGCCAGCACTCGCATACCGTTATACTCCCCCGTCCTCGTCGTATGTCCGGAGTGGCTTTTGCCGCAGAAAAGGGCGCGCATGCCACTCAAAACCATTGATGAATATGTGGGCGGGCGAACATATATATTTCTGTCACGTTCCGGGCCGGGAGCGCATCCGTTTTCAAAAGCAATGTATTTGAATCCTTCGGTTTCATCCCCTTGTGCTGGAGCCCTTCGTCGGGTTAGGAAGGAAATTCTCCGGATGTCCTGGAGAACACATTACATCTCTCCGTTTTGCAGTACCTGTGCAGTACGTGTCGTTCGGCGAGCACAAAATGGTAATATATATAACTCTCGGCACGTAACTACTCATTGAGGTGTATAGCCTTGACTACATATGGAATTGAATTTGTGCCCGGAGCAATCAATGTCAAGCAGGTGGTGAAGTTCACCAAGCTTGCAGAGTCAAAAGATATTGACTACGCTTGGATCACCAACCACTACAACAACCGTCATGCCTATCCGACCCTTGCCATGATCGCGGCAAACACCGACTCGATCAAGATGGGACCGGGTATCATGAACACGTTCACCGACACCCCGGCAGCCATTGCCTCCTTCATGGCTACCTTAAACGAGATCTCCGACGGACGCGCCGTCCTCGGTATCGGGCCCGGCGACCTCTCGACCCTCCCGAAGCTCGCCATCGACCCCGTCAAGCCCGTCGGCCACCTGAAGGAAGGCGTCGAGCAGATCCGAAAACTCCTCGCCGGTGAAGAGGTCAAGAAGAGCGGCAACATGGAGTTCTTCGACTACGACGGTGCCAAGCTGACCGGTGTCACCCTGCCCGGCAAGAAGGGCATCCCGGTCTACATCGGTGCCCAGGGACCCAAGGTGCTCGAGCTCGCCGGCACGATCGGTGACGGCGCCCTGATCAACGCATCGAATCCCAAGGACTTCGACATCGCGATCCCGATCATCAAGGGAGCCATGGAGAAAGTCGGCAAGAAGACGTTCGACGTCGGTGCCTACACCGCCATGTCCATCGACATGAACGAGAAGAAGGCCCGGAACGCCGCAAAGATTGTGGCCGCATTCATCGCCGCAGGCTCCCCGCCCGCGCTCCTCCAGCGTCACGGACTCGACCTCGCCAACGTCGCGAAGATCAAGGAAGCGCTCGGCCGCTTTGACTTCAAGACCGTCGGCGGACTCGTCGGCGACGCGGAGATCGACGCCTTCACCATCGCCGGAACCCCCGACATGGTCAAGCAGAAGTGCGAAGACCTCGCAAAGTCCGGAGTTACCCAGATCATCTTCGGCTCGCCTCTCGGCCCCGACATGACCAACTCCATCCGCCTCCTCGGCAAGTACGTCGTATAAGTCAGGAGACAGCACTCATCTTTTTTTTATCCACGATCCCGGGATCATTTCGTGCCGGCCCGGTATTCCCGGCTCTTCCGCCCGCTTCCACATCTCCCGGAGCCTTCGGCTTTCGTTCCCCGCAACCCGGACAGAGTTTTATACGGTCGGCGCGCCAATCGGATTACAAAAGGCCATGTTCACCACTCGCGAGATTCGGACCGATCGGGGAGTTCTCCAGTACCGCCGGGAGTCACTCACCGGCATCCGGTGCCGGATCAGTCCCGTCCGGGTCGAACGACGGATCGACGCCTTCCCAGCCCTGCCCTGCTCCCGTGACGGCTGCCCGTTCTGCCCCAACGCCATAGAAACATCTACCCCGACGTTCGCGGACGGCACCCGGCTCCGGTGCGGGAAGAGCGTGACGTTCCCGAACCTCTACCCTTACGCCGAGCACCATGTGGTCACGGTGATCACGCCCGATCACGATACGGCAGGTCCATTCGACCAGAGGACCCTTGCCGACGCCATATCCGGTACGGCGGAAGCCCTCGCCCGGGGACCGGGCTACGCGACCATCAACTGGAACTACCTCCCTTCAGCCGGTGCAAGCATCGTCCACCCGCACCTGCAGGGTCTGGCCGACCGGGAGCCCGCCCGCCTTGCGGACCTCTATATCTCCGGTGGCCGCCGGTACCTCGCCGACCACGGCCGCCTCTACTGGGACGACCTCGTGGAGCACGAGCGCACCTCGGACCGGTTCCTCTTCGAGGACGAGATCTTCTGGTCGGCAAGCCCCGTCCCCCTCGGCGAGCGGGAGGTCCGGGGGATCCTCCCGGTATCGACGCTTGCCGAACTCGGGCCGTATGTCGAGCCGCTGGCCGCCGGGATCCTCCGGGTCGTCGCCTTCTACCGGAGCCTCGGCACGCACGCCTTCAACGTCTCGATCTTCTTCGATGCTCCCCGTGCGGGGCAGGGTCACCGGGCCTTCTGTTCCCTCATCGCACGGCTAAATCCAAACAGCCTCTCCATGTGCGACTCGGCGTTCATGGAGCGGCTGCACCAGGAACCGGTCATTCTGACCCTCCCCGAGGACGTGGGCCCCCTCTTCCGGGAGAAAGGTTGATTCCGTCCAGTGCCGATTCTTTACCATGACGGGCGCGCGCGAATTCCTTGTCGGTGGGGAGTGGCGAGCGAGCAATGAGATCCTGGATGTCCGTTTCCCCTACACCCGGGAGACGGTCGGCCGGGTCTGCCTTGCCGGGAGCGTGGATATCGAGGACGCCCTTCGATCCGCAGCGGCAGGCTTCTCTCTCACCCGGCATCTTCCGGCCCACCGCCGGTCCGAGATCCTCTATGCCCTTGCTGATCTGCTCCGGGAACACGCGGCGGAGTTTGTGGAGACGATCGTCCTCGAAGCGGGAAAGACCCGGGCTCTTGCAGAGGGCGAGGTTCTGCGTGCCAGAGAGACGATCGAGGTCTCTGCCGAGGAAGCGCGCCGAATCGACGGCACGATCCTCCCTCTCGACTGGAACGAGGGCGGTGAAGGGCGGATTGGATGTATCCGCCGGTTCCCGCTTGGCCCGGTGCTCGCGATCACACCGTTCAACTTTCCGCTCAACCTCGCCTGTCACAAACTCGGGCCGGCCATCGCCGCCGGGGACTCCATCGTCCTCAAACCCGCGTCGGCAACCCCGATCTCCGCGTTGATGTTCGGGGAACTGATGCTTGACGCCGGGTTTCCCCCGGCGGCAATCAGTGTCGTCCCCTGTCGAAGCGAGCTTGCCGAGCGGATGGTGCAGGACGACCGGATCGCCTGCCTGAGTTTCACCGGAAGCCCGGCCATTGGGTGGCACCTTCGCGGCATCGCGGGCCGGAAAAGGGTCGGGCTGGAACTTGGCGGCAATGCGGCTGTGATAGTTCACGAAGATGCCGATATCCCCTTCGCGGTCGGCCGGATCGTCGCCGGCGGATTTTCCAACGCCGGCCAGGCTTGCATCTCGGTGCAGCGGGTCTACCTCCACCGGCCGATCTTCGAGGAGGCGCTCGCGCTGCTCGTCGACCGGGTCCGTGCCCTCACCGTCGGCGACCCGCGCGAGCCCGGAACTGCCGTGGGGCCGATGATAACGGGGGAGGCTGCCGGGACGGCGTTTGCAAAGGTGCAGGACGCGGTCGGGAAGGGTGCGAGGGCGATCACGGGCGGGAGCTGTGAGGGTCCGCTCTTTTACCCTACAGTCCTCCTCGACACGACCCCGGATATGGAGGTGAACCGGACCGAAGTCTTCGCCCCGGTGGTGACGGTCACCCCCTACGATACCTTTGAAGAGGCGATTGCACTCGCAAACGACTCTGACTACGGTCTGCAGGCCGGCCTCTTCACCCATGATGCCCGGAGGATCGCACAGGCGTTTGCCGGCATCCGGGTCGGCGGGCTGGTGATCAACGACGTCTCGACGTTCCGGATGGACCACGCTCCGTACGGCGGGGTCCGAGGTTCGGGGATCGGGCGTGAAGGGCCGAAGTATGCTATCGAAGAGATGACTGAAGAACGGATGATGGTCTTCTCTCCGTAGGCGGCAAGGATCGACCCGGGTTCCTGTCCTCTCGCATTGGTCCGATATCTTCTGGATCCCTGTTCGGGCTGTCCATCCGGGGAAGGCTCAAGCGTGCGTTACGGGTTGACTCATTCGTGCCGCTGCTCCAGGGAGCCCTGCGGCAGCAGTCGCTCACAAACGATGCAAAAAATAGACTGGTATTGGATTTACTCGGGCTTGCTGATGAGCGCAGTTTTCGAGACGATCTCGCCGGTCTTCTTGTGGGGCTTCCTGATGACCGCGTCCACACTCTTCTCGAGGTTGCGTGCTTCCTCGCAGAGGATCATCGCCTGGCGCATCATCTCGTGGGCGCTCGTGACGATCGGGATGTACTTCTCCCACTCCTTCGTCATGAAGCAGCCCTTGACGTTGACGCCTGCAACCGCCTGGGCGATCTCGTAAGCCGCGCGGGCCTTCGCGAGCGCGTAGGGGTTGCTGAACTCGCCCTCGACCGCCTTGTCGGAGGTCATGACGACCTTCGGGAGCGCGAGGTCCGCGCCCTTCTTGCCTGCCTTGACCTGGTCGATGACCTTGTCGAGCTCCGTCTGCATCTTCCGGAACGCGCCGGTGATAGCGAGGACCTTGACGAGGTTTCCATTGTAGTCCGCCATCTCGATGGGGTCGAGGAACTCACGGCGGGCGCCGATCATGGCGTCGGCCTTCATGATGATGTAGCCGAAGTTGCTCGCCTTGAGCGCGTCGAACTGCTCCTTCTTGGTGGTGACGTCGTCGGTGATGACGATGCAGGGGATTTTGGCCGCTGCGAGATCTTCACGGGCCTTGGTGGGTCCGGGGAGAACGCCGTTCGGGGAGACGACGATACAGAAGTCCGGGCCCCATGCCTTCATGTTGCTGACCACGCGGTCGATGTCCTCGGGCTGCAGTTTCGTGCCGGAGGTCGCCATGAACGTGATGATGTCCTCACGGTCGGCGCGCTCGTCGAGAAGGAGTTCACCCATTACACCGCTGGCGATATTTCCCAGTTTTGCAATTCCTACTTTAACAACCACTTTAACACCTCTCAAAATTTGAGAACACGATAGTATCGCCAAGTTCTCATATAAACGTTTTGAAATGGCCCGAAACCTCTCCCTGGAGTGGGTGAAGTTAAGGGGAAGTGTTTAAATTGAATGTGATTATATATATTTCCCTAATGAAACAGGGTCTGCTTACCGATCGCCAGAAGGAAGTGCTGCGCTACCGGAAGAAAGGGCTGACGCAACAACAGATCGCGGAGATTATCCATACCTCGAAGGCAAACGTCTGCACTATCGAAAAGGCCGCCATCGAAAACATCTCGCGCGCACGTGAGACGCTCGAGTTCCTCTACACCCTCGACGCGGCGCACCTCTGCACGCTTCCGGGCGGCCTCGACCTGCTCAAGGCGCCTGAGATCATCTACACGGAGGCCGAGAAGATGGGGGTAAAGGTCAAGTATGATACGATATCGCTCATTAACCGGCTCAGGGACGCTAACCCCGACCGGTTCAGGGGCAGGCAGGTCCGCGACGCGGTCGAGATCTACATCAACGAGGACGGCGACCTGTACTTCGGGTGATGGTGTTCCCTGGCGCGCGGGCTTATGCCGGCGCGGTCGTGTCGGGAGTCCTGCGGGCCGGGGTCTTCCCGCTGGGTGCCTGCGAGCGGCCCACTCGCGGCCCTTCGTTCATCCCCCGGGCAGCTCAGTTCGCCGAATTAATGCCGGACATGCAGCAGATATCCGTTTTGTCCGGGTTTCCGGGAAATTGGATGACAAGGTTTATATCCAATTTTAAGTAATGTTTAAGAAACCGCTCTCCATTGCTCCGCCCTGATCCACGAGATAACCGGCACTGCACGTGCCTCTGATCTCGGGGATCTCTCCGGTTTCGCTTCATACGCGGATCAGAGACTCGCGGCGGGGCAGTGTAGGGGGTACCAGACAAAGCAACGATCGAACCTCCTCATGGAGGGCCGATGTCGATATGGAGTTGTGCTCGTCACAACGGGATGACAGGAGCTGGATCTGATCGAGACGTTGGGCCAACGCCAGTGCAGCGCGCCCGGTTCCGGGAACCCCCTTCCCGGGAGCGTCAAAGTGTCAGGATCTATTGGCGAAGACTGGAACCACGCCCGGTGCACACCGGGCCGGCAACGGAGATGAGCGATCGGAAGGCGCGGAGACGGACGTCTCTGCGCCTTCTCGCTCCCCGCTGCCTCCATCAACTGTTTCCCTTCGCGTCGCGCCGTAATGGCGCGGCGTTCGATATCCTGCCCCGAATCTACGGGTTCGTCAGAAGACCGATCGTGCCGGCACGTCCGGCACGGAATTCGGCGTCGAGCACCGCTCTCAGGAGCGATGTATCGCACTACAATGCACGAAGGGTTGATTGAAACATGCCGAAGATTAACAGGCCACGCAGAGGATCCCTCGCGTACAGCCCGAGAAAGCGGGCAAAGAGCCCGGTTCCCCGCTACGGTTCATGGCCGAAGTACGCGGGATCCCCGGCTGTGCAGGGATTTGCAGGGTACAAAGTGGGGATGACCCACGTCATCATGGTGGACGACCACAAAAGCAGTCCCACCGAAGGCAAGGACGTGATGGTGCCGGTGACCGTGGTTGAGGTCCCGCCCATGCGGGTGGCGGGGGTGCGCGCATACAGCGAGGATACCTACGGAAAGCACGCGCTGACCGAGGCCTGGACGACCGACCTCGACGAGGAGTTGTCCCGCCGCATCAACGTCCCGAAGAACCACGACACCGCTGCCGCCCTCGATGCTATCAAGAATGCGATCGGTGAGGGCAAGGTCGCTGAACTCTACGCTCTGGCCTACACCCGGCCCATGGAGATCACCGGCGTTCCGAAGAAAGTTCCCGACCTGATGGAGATGCGGATCGCCGGCGGAAACCTTGACGATCAGATCGCCTACGCCGCCGGAATTCTTGGAAAAGAGATTACGATCTCCGGCAACCTCGAGGTCGGCGAATACGTCGATGTGACCGCTGTTACCACCGGTAAGGGCACGGAAGGCCCCGTCAAGCGCTGGGGCGTTCAGGTCCGGAAGCGGAAGCACTCCCGTGGCGGCAAGAAGCGCCACATCGGCAACCTCGGTCCGTGGCATCCGCACCATGTTCGGTGGCAGGTGCCCCAGATGGGCCAGATGGGCTACCAGCAGCGCACCGAGTTCAACAAGCGCATCTTAAAGGTCGGCACCGACGGCGCCGACATAACGCCGGCAGGCGGATTCCTCCACTACGGCCTTGTGCGTGGTCCCTACGTCTTGATCAAGGGTTCCGTCCCGGGACCGAACAAGCGCCTGGTCCGGATCCGGTCCGCAATACGGCAGGGTGAACACACCGTCCGCACGCCGGCGATCAGTTTCGTCAGCGCGCAGAGCCAGCAGGGGTGAGCAGCGATGAAGGCACAGGTTCGAACACTGACAGGCGAGATCGCCCACGAGATCGATCTCCCGGAAATCTTTAATGAAGAGTACAGGCCCGACCTGATTAAGCGGGCTGTCCTCGCGCTCCAGAGCACCCGGTTCCAGCCGCATGGGACAGACCCCTATGCCGGGATCCGCACCTCGGCAGAGTCGTGGGGTAGCGGCCGGGGTGTCGCTCAGGTCCCCCGTCTGAAGAACGGCAGCAAGGTGGCACGAGTGCCGCAAGCAACCGGTGGGCGTGCAGCACATCCCCCGAAGGTCGCAAAGATCCTCGTCAAGGAGATCAACCGGAAAGAGAAGCGCAAGGCCTTCCGGTCTGCCGTCGCAGCCAGCACGTACCAGGACCTCGTCCGGGGACGCGGGCACCTCTTTTCGGGTGAACTCCCGCTGGTCTTCGAGGACCGGTTTGAAGAGGTCGTCCGGACGGGCGATGTCATCTCGGCGCTCTCCGCCCTCGGGGTCTATGCCGACGTCGAGCGGGCGAAGGACAGCAGAAAGGTCCGTGCGGGACGCGGTACCATGCGTGGCCGCCGCTACAAGCAGCGCAAGAGTGTCCTCATCGTCACCGGGAGCGAACCGCTCCGGGCGGCCCGGAACCTTGCCGGCGTCGATGCCGTGGCGGTCAACCAGCTGAACACCGAACTCTTAGCACCCGGCACGCAGGCAGGACGCCTGACGATCTGGACCGAGTCTGCAATCCGGAGACTGGAGGAGTTCTCATGATGCTGAAATACCCGTTCGTTACTGAAAAGGCAACGATGATGCTCGAAGGCGAGAGCAAACTCCAGTTTATCGTGCAGAGGAATGCCACCAAGCAGGATATCAAGCGCGAGCTGGAGTCTTCCTTTGAACAGGAAGTGACCTCCGTCCGCACAATGATGACCATGAAAGGCGAAAAGAAGGCCATCGTAACGTTTGCGGATGCGAAAGCGGCTGAAGAGATTCTCAGCCGGCTGGGGATAATGTAAGGTGAGTGACGAATGGCACATCGAATTATAGCACAGAGCCGCGGAAAAGGCGGTCCATCCTACCGTGCACCGTCGCACCGGTATAAGGCCGAACTGCGGCACATGGGGAAGACTGACGCCCTGGTCTCCGGGATCGTCGTCGACATCGAGCACGACCCGGCCCGTCACGCGCCGATCGCTCTCACGAAACTCGAGGACGGCCAGAAGGTCTACATCCTCGCCACCGAAGGGCTCGGTGTCGGGGATGCGATCTCCTGGGGCACGGGAGGCGTGGTGAAGAACGGAAACACCCTGCCGCTCAGTGAGGTCCCGGTCGGTGCATACGTCTGCAACATCGAGGCCAGGCCCAACGACGGCGGCAAATTTGTCCGTTCAAGCGGCGTCCAGGCCCTCGTTATCGGCAAGGCCGACGACGGCAGAGTCGGTGTTCGGATGCCGAGCGGCAAGAACAAGTGGTTCAACGGTGCCTGCATGGCAACCGTCGGTATCGTTGCCGGCGGCGGACGGGGAGAGAAACCGTTCGTCAAGGCAGGAAAGAAGGCTTTCCACGTCAGGTCCTCCTCTGAACGGTGGCCGCGCGTCAAGGGTGTCTGCATGAACGTCATCGACCACCCGTTCGGTGGCGGTGGCCACCAGCACTGCGGACGCCCGAAGACCGTCTCCCACGGGACGTCCCCGGGGCGGAAGGTAGGGCATATTGCCGCCCGGAGAACCGGCAAGTGGAAGAAGTGAGAGGTGAATCATGGCAAAGAAGACACAAAAGCGAATGCCGCGGCGGCGTGAGGAATTCACCTATCGCGGCCACTCCATGGAGGACCTGCAGCAGATGGCTCTCTCCGAGCTGATGCCGATCATGCCGGCCCGGGCACGGAGGAAGTTTGATCGCGGTCTCTCACGGGAACACGAGAAACTCCTCGCCGATCTCCGGTCAGGAGACGAGAAGATCCGCACCCATCTGCGCGACATGGTCGTCCTGCCCGAGATGATCGGCAAGACGATCGAGATCCACAACGGGAAGGAGTTCCAGAAGGTGGAGATCCAGCCTGAGGCGGTCTTCCACTATTTTGGAGAGTTTGCACTGACCCGCAGGAGGGTCTCTCACGGCAGCGCCGGTATCGGTGCAACCCGGTCGAGTAAGTACGTACCGCTGAAGTGATGGCTATGGCACGAACAGAGTATTCAGCAAAGATTGAGGGCGAGAACGTCGCTCGCGCAAAGGCGAACGAGCTTCCCGTCTCTCCCAAGCACTCGATCGAGATTGCCAGGTTCATCCGGAACATGACCACTGTCGAAGCAAAGGCATACCTTACTGAAGTGGTGGCGCTCAAGAAGGCCATCCCCTTCAAGCGGTTCAACCGCAACGTCGCCCACAAGCGCGGCCTCCAGAAGTGGGCGGCAGGCCGGTACCCGGTCAAGGCTGCAGAAGCCTACATCAGGCTGCTCGAGTCTGTCGAGAAGAACGCCGAATACATCGGCCTTGATACCGCAAACCTCCGGATCGACCACGTTGCCGCGAACGCCGGCCGTGGCCTCCGGGCGTTCTTCCCGCGTGCGATGGGTCGCGCCACCCCGAAACGCAGGGAGACCGTGAACATCGAGATCGTAGTGACTGAGGTGGCGTAATGGCAATCGAGAAAAAATTTATCACTGACGGCGTGCGTAACGTCCGTGTCGAGAAGTTCCTTACGAAGGAACTCAAGCGGGCGGGATACGGCGGCATGGACATCACCCGGACGCCGCTCGGCACCCAGGTGACTATCTTTGCAGAGAAGCCCGGTATCGTGATCGGGAAAGGCGGCAAACAGGTCCGCCAGCTCACACAGGACCTCGCCACCGACTACGAGATCGAGTCTCCGCAGGTGGAGGTCCAGCAGGTCCAGAATCCCAACTTCAACGCCCAGATCATGGCTGAGCGGCTTGCAAACGCTCTTGAGCGGGGCTGGTACTTCCGAAAGGCCGGATCGAGTACGATTCGCCGGGTGATGGAGTCCGGTGCCCTCGGCTGCGAGGTTGTCGTCGCCGGGAAACTGACGGGCGCCCGGTCACGGACCCAGAAGTTCACCGAGGGCTACGTCAAGCACTGTGGTGAGCCCAGCGAGACGATCGTCGAGAAGGGCTACGCGCTTGCGATCAAGAAACTCGGGACCATCGGGGTTCAGGTCAAGATTGTCCCGCCGGATGCCCGGCTGCCCGATACCTTTGACGTTCTCGAGCCGGAGCCCAAGAAGGCTCCGGCCGAGCTGATCGAGACCGAAGAGGTCGGCGAAGAGGTCTTCGAGGAAGAGTTCGAGGAGACCTCCGATGAGGTATACCCGGAGGAGAGATAGATGGCAATCTTTCGCGCACGGGAAGTGAAGCAACTCTCCGATGTCGAGCTCCTCGAGCAGGAGCAGAAACTCTCCCTCGAACTGATTCAGGAGCGCGGGAAAGTCAGCGCCGGCGGTGCCACCGAGAACCCCGGGAGGATTCGCGAGGTCAGGAGAACGATCGCGCGCATCCGAACCGAGCAGAATGCACGGAGGAACGCATGATCTCTCCCCAGAACGTCCTGCGGCACGAATTGATCGGCCTGGACGTTCTGGTCGCCCGCGCGAGCAACCCGGGTCATGTCGGGGTGTCTGGTCGCATCGTCGATGAGACCAGAAACACCCTGGTCATCCAGACCGGGCAGGGAGAGACGCGGATACCAAAACGGTGCAGCGTATTCCGCCTCCGGCTCCCGGACGGCACGACCGTCGATCTGGACGGTTCGAGCCTCGAGACACAGCCGGAACGGCGGATCAGTATGCGCATCAGATAAACGAGGATGAATAATGGCACGAAACATTGGGTTGGACGTCCCCCTTCCGGAAACGGAATGTGAGGACGCAAATTGTCCGTTTCACGGCACTTTGCCGGTACGCGGCCAGGTGATTACCGGCAAAGTCGTGAGCGACCGTATGAACGGTACCGTCGTCGTGGAGCGTGAGTTCCTCCACTACGTCAAGAAATACAAGCGGTACGAAAAGCGCAGATCCCGGTACCACGCCCACAGCACACCCTGTATCAATGCGGGTGTGGGTGATGTGGTCCGGATCGCGGAATGCAGACCGCTTTCAAAGACCAAGAACTTCGTGGTGGTCGAGGTGATGAAGGAATGAAGGCAATGCAGTCGACCATTCCTCGCGCCCTCGCCACCGGCTCCCGGATGGTCTGCTCCGACAACACCGGCGCACGGCTCGTGGAGATCGTCTCGGTTGACGGCTACCACGGTGTCCGGCGGCGGCAGCCCTGCATGGGTGTCGGCGACATCGCGACCGTGAGCGTCAAGAAAGGCACTCCCGATATGCGGAGGAAACTTGAGAAAGCTGTGGTCGTCCGGCAGAAGAAGGAGATCCGCCGCCCGAACGGCATCCGGCTTTCGTTCGAGGACAACGCTATGGTGCTCATCAACGAGCGCGGCGAGCCGAAGGGAACGGAGATCAAGGGTGCCGTCCCTCGCGAGATCGCAGAGCGTTTCCCGAAGATCGCCTCCATGGCGACGATAATCGTCTAAGGTGTGGTGAAGCATGGTACGCATAGTAAGCAAACAACCAAGAAAACAGCGTAAGGCACGCTATAACGCGCCGAACCACACCCGGGGCCGGTTCCTCTCCGCACCGCTTGCCCCCGAACTCCGCGGCAAATACAATACCCGGCGGACCCGTGTGGTCAAGGGCGATACCGTCAAGGTGCTTCGTGGAGACTTCGCCGGCGATGAAGGCGTCGTCGATGCGGTCGATATGCAGATGTGCCGGCTGGTCGTGCACGGCGTGATGGTGACGAAGTCGGACGGAACCGAGGTTCCCCGGCCGGTTGATCCCTCGAACGTGCAGATCACGAAGCTCAACCTGAAAGACAAACTACGTGAGGAGAGACTCGGAGGCGGAGCATAATGTCCAATTATCTCAAGCGGCTGGTAGCGCCGGAATCCTGGCATATCCCGAAGAAAGTACAGAAATTCGTCATGAAGACCGCCCCGGGCCCCCACAACGCCGGCGCTCTGCCGGTAGGCGTCTGGCTCCGCGAGCACGTCGTTCTTGCACAGAATGCGAGCGAGGTCCGGAAGATCCTGCACCAGCGTGACATCATCGTCAACGGGCGGGCCTGCCGGAACCCGCAGATGGGCCTTGGCGTATTCGACATCGTTTCGATCCCGAAGCTCGGGAAACACTACCGCATTCAGCTCGATATGCGGGGCAACCTGGTCGCCGTCGAGATTTCGGCAGAGTCTGCGAAGACCCGGCTCTGCAAGGTCCAGAACAAGACCACGGTCCGCGGCGGCAAGGTGCAGTTGAACCTTGCGTTCGGTGCGAACATCCTCGCCGACAACACCTACAAGGCAAAAGACTCCATCGTCGTGACCCTTGGTGACGGCGAAGACCGGTTCCGCATCGTCGACCACTTCCCCTTCACAGAAGGCAACGTGGCCACAATCGTCGGTGGAAAGCACTCCGGAAAGGTCGGCAGGATCGTCGAGATTATCAAGACCGCAAGTTCCGTCCCGAACCGCGTCATCCTCACGGACGACTCGACCGGAACCCGGTTTGAGACCATCGAGGAGTACGTCTTCATGGTCGGCCGCTCCGCGATTGCACCTGAACTGGAGGCACTGGCATGAGCGCGATGCAGGATATCTACATCGACAAGGTCGTTGTGCACATGGGCGTCGGAGAGAGCGGTGAACGGCTGGTCAAAGCCGAGGATCTCATGAGAAAGATCACCGGCCAGAAGTCCGTCCGCACCATCGCAAAGCGGACCCAGCCCGCGTTCGGTATCCGGAAGGGCGCACCCATCGGGTGCAAGGTCACCCTGCGCCGGGAGAATGCCGAGAAGTTCATCACGACCGCGCTTGATATCATCGAGCGCCAGCTTGCAACCTCGCAGTTCGACCAGACCGGCAACGTCTCCTTCGGTATCGAAGAGCACACGGACTTCCCGGGCATGTCCTACGATCCGGCGATCGGCATCTATGGTATGGACGTCAACGTGGTGCTCGAGCGCAAAGGCGTTCGGATTGCACGGAGGGCCGTCGAGCGCAGGAAACTGCCGGCCGACCAGAAAGTGAATAAAGAGGAAGCCATCGCGTTCATGCGCGAGCACTACCAGGTGGAGGTGTAAAGAATGGCAGATGCATCAGGAGCACCTTCAGCAGGCGAGAACGTAAAGAAGTTCGGCCGTGGTGCAAACGAGTGCCGCATATGCGGCAGAAAGCAGGGCCTTGTGCGTAAATACGGCATCTACTTCTGCCGACAGTGCTTCCGCGAATGGGCAGGGAAGATGGGCTTTAAGAAGATGAACTAGAGGTTAGAGAAATGGCACGACTGAATCCAATCGCTGACGCGATGAGCACGATCAAGAATGCCGGCGACGCTGGAAAGAACGAGGTTATTGTCGAACCCGCCAGCAAGCTTCTCGGTGCAATGCTCCGCGTTATGCAGGAAAACGGCTTTATCGGCAGCTTCGAGTTCATCGACGACGGCCGCGGCGGCCAGTTCCGGGTCCAACTCTCCGGAACGATCAATAAGTGTGGCGCCATCACCCCCCGGTTCCCGGTAGCGATGGCCGATATGGAATACTGGGAGTCGCAGTACCTCCCCGCAAAGAACTTCGGTATCCTGATCGTCTCCACCTCGAAGGGAGTTATCTCCCACGCCGAGGCCCGGGGCGAGGGTATCGGTGGGCAACTGCTGGGATACGTCTACTAAAGGAGGGGAAGAGTATGGGAATAACACGACAGGTCGAGATCCCTCCCGGTGTGAACGTCACGCTCGAGGGCAGCATGCTCACGGTCTCGGGACCGAAGGGCACGCTGGTTCGTGATATACGCTTCCCGCAGATCGATGTCACGGTCGGGGACGGCGAAGTTGTCGTCTCCACGGCATCCGATAAGAAGCGGTTTCTCGCCATGAGCGGCACGCTTGAGGCACATGTGAAGAGCATGTTCCGGGGTGTCGTCGAAGGCTACGAGTATCGCATGAAGGTGGTCTATAGTCACTTCCCGATCCAGCTCAAACAGCAGGGCGATCGCCTCGAGATCAACAACTTCCTTGGGGAGAAACAGCCCCGGTTAGCAAAGATCCTCAAAGGCGTCACCGTCAAGATTGGGAACGACGAAGTGACTCTCACCGGTATCGATAAGGAGAAGGTGGGCAACACGGCCGCAAACATCGAGCACGCAACCAGGGTCACGAAACGTGATCCCCGGGTGTTCCAGGACGGCGTTTACATCACCGAGAGGGCGTGAAGAGCATGGATGAGACTAGAAGATTGATCCGCGTCCGCACCCGGCACAACAAGCCCGCCTTCAAGAGGCGGGGACTTCACCGCAAATCGAGACTGGCAGACGTCTGGCGGCGTCCACGCGGTCTGCAAAACAAGCAGAGGCGGCAGTTCAGCGCGAAAGGCGCCCTTCCCCGGCCGGGATACGGGAGCCCTGCTGCAATCCGCGGCATGCATCCGAGCGGCTATGAGGAGGTCCGGGTCTTTACGCCGGCAGAACTTGCGGGACTGAACCCGGAGGTTCAGGCTGTCCGGATCGGCGGATCCGTAGGAAACAGAAAGCGTGGGGAGATTCAGGCACGGGCCCTGGAACTGGGGCTTAAGGTGCTGAATGCAAAGGATCTTACCCGTGCGGCCGCGACTGCGGAAAGCGAAGAAGAGGTGAACGAAGATGAGTGATCTCGCCAGTCAGAGGCGAATGGCAGCCGCTATTCTCAAGTGCGGTGCCAACCGTGTCTGGTTCGATCCTGAGCGCCAGGCTGATATCGAGGCGGCTATCTCCAGAAACGACCTGCGCGAGCTGATCGGCGAAGGCGTGATCAAGGCTCACGTCGTGAAGGGGAATAGCCGCGGCAGGGCCCGGGCACGGATGGCAAAGCGTTCCTACGGCCACCGGAAAGGACCGGGGCGGAGGAAAGGCGCCGCTGGAGCACGTGGCCCCAGCAAGCGGGCATGGATACGCAAGATCCGGGCGCAGCGGCGCACGCTGCGCGAGATGCGCGACGAAGGAACAATCGAGCGGAGTCTCTATCGCGTGATGTACCGGCGGGCTTCCGGAGGGCAGTTCCGGAGCGTGTCGCATCTTGCATCTCATGTTGAGACGATGGCAGGGAGGATGAGATAATGGCAACCGGCCCAAGATACTTCGTGCCTTTCCGGAGAAGGCACGAGGGCAAGACTGATTACTACAAGCGGATGTCGCTCCTGTCATCAGGAAGCCCCAGGATGGTCGTCCGGAAGACAAACCGGCAGATCATCGTGCAGCTGGTCGTCCCCGAGATTGAGGGAGACCGCACCCTGGTGGCTGCATACTCGGCTGAGCTTGCCGACTTCGGCTACGAGGGATCGACCTCCAGCACCCCGGCAGCCTACCTGACCGGGATGCTGTTTGCGATCAAGGCGTTGAACGCAGGGTATGAAGAGGGTATCCTGGATATCGGGCTCGCCCGGGCGAAACCCGGAGCACGCGTCTTTGCTGCCCTCAAGGGGGCAGTGGACGGCGGTCTCGACGTTCCCTATGGTGAATCGATCCTCCCCGATGAGGAGCGGCTCAAAGGTGCACACATCGCCGGGTATGCCCCTGAGAAGGCAGGCAACCTGGTGGCAAATGTAGAGGCTGTGGCTCTGGCCATCAAGAAGGAGCTGGTGTGACATGGCATACGTACAGGAAGAATGGATTCCGCTCACCGGTCTCGGGCGCATGGTCGCTGCAGGCGAGATCACCAGTATCGATGAGGTGCTCGCAAGCGGCAGGCCGATCAAGGAGCCCCAGATTGTCGATATCCTCCTGCCCGACCTGGAGGACGAGGTGCTGGACATCAACATGGTCCAGCGGATGACGGACTCGGGTCGCCGTGTAAAGTTCCGCACCGTCGTGGTGGTCGGGAACAGGAACGGTTACGTCGGGTTCGGCCAGGGCAAGGATGTCCAGGTCGGCAACGCGATCCAGAAAGCGATAGCAAACGCAAAACAGAATCTCGTCAAGGTCTCCCGTGGATGCGGGAGCTGGGAGTGCGGTTGTGACACCGCCCACTCTATCCCCATCGAGGTGACCGGCAAGGCGGGCAGTGTCCGGGTGACGCTGAAGCCTGCCCCGCAGGGAATCGGTCTCGTGACCGGGGATATTCCAAAGAAGGTCCTGCAGCTTGCAGGCATCAAGGATGTCTGGGCCTTCAACCGGGGGCAGACCCGGACGACCATCAACTACGCCAAGGCGACGTTTGAGGCACTCAAGCAGACGAATATCGTCCGGATCGGAGGGAAAGAGTGATGTACGCGGTAGTGCAGGTGCGCGGCGTGGTCAATACCAACCGCGAGATCAAGGACACCTTGAAGATGCTCCGTCTGCACCATATCAACCACTGCGTCCTCGTGCCCGATACCCCCGCGTACCTGGGCATGATCCGCAAGGTCAAGGACTTCGTGGCGTACGGCGAGGTGACCGGAGAGACTCTGGCCACCCTCCTGCGCACCCGGGGCAGGCTGACCGGAGACGAGCGGCTGACCGACGAATACGTCCGTGCGCATACCCCATATGCCGGCATCGACGAATTTGCAACGGCGCTCTGCAGTGGCGAGGCAAGCTTCCGCGATCTGACTGAGATTAAGCCGGTGCTGAGACTGCACCCTCCACGAAAGGGCTATAAAACCATCAAGCGAACCTTTCAGCAGGGTGGGGCTCTTGGCTACTATGGTCCCGAGATCAACGATCTCCTCTACAAGATGAGGTGAGACTGATGCCCGTAAACAAGAGAACCAAATATCGGGGTTCACGAACCTGTGGCGGCGGCACGCACAAGAACCGGCGTGGCGCCGGTAACAGGGGTGGACGGGGTAGAGCCGGGCAGCGGGACCACCGCTTCTCCCACTTCTACCTGAAGGGTGAGATATCCAATGGCAAGCACGGGTTCGTCAACAAGACCTCTGTGTCGGTATCTGCTCTAGATATCGGTGATATCGACCAGATGGCCGAAGCGCTGCTCCGTGAGGGGTTTGCCACCCAGGAGGGTGATCTCATCACCCTCGACGCCACTGAGATCGGTATTGAGAAAGTGCTCGGTGGCGGAAGAGTCACCCACAAGATGAGTATCTCCGCCCGGGAGTTTTCAGAACGAGCCCGGGCAAAGATTGAGGAGATGGGCGGTCAGGCAACGACCGCCTGATCTTCTTTTTAGGTGAAATCATGGGAGATCTGCTGGATAGATTTGAACCCATCCTTGCAGCGATGCCTGCAGTCCGAAGCCCGGAGGGGCACGTCCACTTCAAGAACAAATTGATGTGGACACTTGCGATTCTGCTCCTCTACTTCTCATTGACGAATATTGATATCTTCGGACTCTCTGCGCAGTCGCAGGATATTTTTGGAATGTACCGTGCCTTGCTCGCTGGTGCGAGCGGTTCGCTCCTGCATCTCGGTATCGGGCCGATCGTCACCGCATCGATCGTGCTGCAGCTGCTCAAGGGCGCCGGACTCCTGCAGATCGACACCAGTGAAGCACGCGGTCAGGTCATGTACATGGGCCTGCAGAAGATGCTCATCTTCGTGATGATCATCGTCGAAGCGCTCCCCATGGTCGCGAGCGGGCTGATGTTGCCCGATCCGTCGGTGGCAATGCAGTTCTTCGGCGGGAATATGCTTGCGGTCTCGTTCCTGATCTTCCTCCAGCTCTGCCTCGGCGGCCTTCTGGTGATGCTGATGGATGAGGTCGTCACCAAGTGGGGTGTCGGATCAGGGGTGGGGCTCTTCATCGTTGCAGGAGTGTCCCAGGGTCTCGTGAACGGCTTCCTGAACTGGCAGACGGGCACTGACCCCTTCCCGATAGGATTCTTCCCGCGGCTCTTCGCCGTGGCGACGTCGGGAGCCGACTTCCTCCAGTACTTCGGTACGGACCTGCTCGCCCTCGTCACGACGATCGCCATCTTCATGATCATCGTCTACGTGGAATCGACCCGTATCGAGATCCCGCTTGCGCATACCGCTGTCCGCGGCGCCCGCGCGCGTTTCCCGGTGAAACTCATCTATGCGAGCGTTTTGCCGATGATCCTGGTCCGGGTGCTGCAGGCGAACATCCAGATGATCGGGATGTTCCTCTCGAATGCCGGGATAACCATCTTCGGTGAGTTTGAGGGGCAGACACCGATGAACGGTTTCATGTGGTATATTGCTCCCATCAACCAGCCGCAGGATTGGATGTGGTGGCTTGCCGATCTCGGGCATGCCCCCTGGGAGATCCTCCTGCGCATGGGAATCGATACTGTCGTTATGGTGGTCGGGGGTGCGATCTTCGCGCTCTTCTGGGTCAAGACCGCAGGTCTCGACTCAAAGGACGTGGCACGGCAGATCCAGAGGAGTGGGATGCAGATCCCCGGGTACCGCCGGAATGCCCAGGTGCTTGAGAAGTACCTCGACCGCTACATCCCCCGGATCACCGTCATCGGCGGTGTGTTCATCGGGCTCCTCTCGGTCGTCGCGAACCTCTTCGGTATCGTCGGTGCGGTCGGCGGGACGGGACTGCTGCTTGCGGTGAGTATCACCTACCGGCTCTACGAGGAGATCGCAAGCCAGCAGATCATGGAGATGTACCCGTTCATGCGGTCGTTCTTTGGGAAGGAGTAAGTCCGAAGGCCCGACCCGGGAGGGTCGGGCCGGAGGAGTCATTCTGGGAGAAGCGGCGCGAAGCGCTCGCTTCGACGGGAATGTCCTCCTCCTGCTCAGAGGTGCCTCAGCACTTTTTTCGACTGGGAGTGAGTCCGGAGAGAGATCCATATCCCGGATAGGATCTGGAGTCAGTCTGGAAAATCAGTCCAGAAGACCTGCTCTCCCCCTGACCAGACCACGCGGGGGCTCACAACTCCCATATCTGCCCAGCAACTCATTTTCTCGCCTGGTTGCCCGCCCGGGCCCCGAGTGATTCCGAAAGAGATTACTCTTCAAGCGTGGATTTATTTTATACTGAACTACAATCTACATGGAGTGATAGAGTTGGGGAAGAAAGTCGTCGTAACAGGAGTTCCCGGTGTCGGGAAGACTACCGTCATCAACGGTGCGATGGAGAGACTGGCGGCCGAGGGCGTTGCTTACACGGCCGTCAACTTCGGCACGTTCATGTTTGATGTGGCCAGGAATGAAGACCTGGTCTCGAATCGCGATGAGATGCGCAAGCTCGGGAAAGATGACCAGAAACGCCTCCAGCAGGCGGCTGCCTCGGGGATCGCTGCCATGAGCGCCGATGCGAACATCATCATCGATACTCACAGCAGCGTCAAGACCCCGGCGGGTTTCCTCGCGGGGCTGCCTGCATGGGTGCTCCGCGAGTTGATGCCTGATATGGTCGTGCTGGTGGAGACCGACCCGGACCAGATCCTGATGCGCCGGCTCGGTGACGCCTCAAGGGTCCGCGACATGGAAGGAGCCCGGGAGATCACCGAGCACCAGGAGTTCAACCGCGCTGTTAGCGCGGCGTATGCAATGTACACCGGCTGCACCATCAAGATCGTCAAGAACGAAAACTTCCTGCTCGAGAAAGGCATCGACGACCTGGTGAGTGTGCTGAGGTAACCTGATATGGCGGACCTGAAGAAGCACGGCCCGACGATCGCCCTCATCTTTACCATGCTCGTGATGCTCTCGTACAGCGTCGAATGGATACGGGTGACGGTCGGTCAGGGGATGGACGTAGTATTGGGCCCCTTGATCGATACCCTCGGCGTCCCGTTTTTCGTCATGATCCTGATCCTCTCGAGCATCACGGGCCTCTACTCGTCGCTCGTCCAGAAGTACACCATCGACTACGAGAAGATGCAGGAGACGCAGGCGAAGATGCGGGTGTTCCAGAAGGAGTTCCGGGAGGCCCAGCTCTCCGGAGACGAAAAGAGGGTCAAGAAACTCCAGGGGAAACAGGAGCGGATGATGCAGGACCAGCTTGACATCTCCCGGCAGCAGTTCACTCCGATGGCGATCATCCTCGTGCTGTCTGTCCCGATCTTCTTCTGGCTCCTCTTACGGCTCCCGCCGATCGGCACGCCGACCACCATCGCGAGCGGCATTGTGCTGCCCTTCATTGGAGCCGTTGGCCTCTCAAGCTTCGCGTTCTGGATCGTGCCGGCCTGGATCCTCTGGTACATGATCTGCTCGCTGACCATCAGCCAGGTGATCCGGAAATCCCTCAACATCGGAGGGCTCTGATGCGGATCACCATCAGCGGCCCGCCAGGGAGCGGCACCACGTCGCTCGCCCGCTCCCTGGCCGGGAAGTACGGGCTTGACCTCATCTCTGCGGGAGAGGTCTTCCGCCAGCTCGCCCGGGAGCACGGCATGGACCTTGCTGAATTCGGCAGGTTCGCAGAGAACGATCCCTCCGTCGACCGGATGATCGACGCCCGGCAGAAAGAGATCGGCGAAGGTGCCGACAACATCATCATCGAGGGCAGGCTCTCGGGCCGGATGATCGAGAACGCCGATCTCCGGATCTGGCTCTCCGCATCGCTCTCCTGCCGGGCGAAGCGAATCGCTGGCCGTGACGGGATGGACGAAGCGGGGGCCCGGGTCTACACCGAGAACCGGCAGCGTTCCGAGGCCACCCGCTACCGGAACTACTACGGTATCGAGATCGACGATCTCTCTTCGTATGATATCGTCCTCTCGTCCGAGACCTTCGGCGTGGGCGCCCTCGGGACGATTGTGGATACCGCAATCGGGTGCCTCGCGCGGCAGAAGCAGCCCGAGACCCTCTAGGGTTTCTCTGCTCTCTTTGCTTTTATTCTTTTAATGCGCCGGAGCCGCACCAGATCCTGCCGCTCTATCTCGTCGCGCTGATCCTCGATGAACCGGCGCAACTGGGTGAGTTCCGGGATGACCTTGAACTCCAGTGCGTTCACACGCCGCCGGGTCCGTTCGATATCGTCGAGCAGTCGCCTGACGCCTCCTTCGAGTTCGGCACTTGCTATGATCGTTTCAAGGAGGTCCTCGTAGGCATCGGCGGCGTCATCGATGACCGACGTGGTCCCGAGGATGCCGTAACCCCGCTGCTCGAGCGTCTTCTTCACCATCACCGGTTCGAGTTCCGGAAGACGGACCCCGAAGACGTTCTTCTGCCGGGCCGTGTAGATCGGGGTGGTCTCCACCGAGAGCGCTGCAAGGAGCACTCCCGTCGCCCCTTCCATCATGGCGGCGACCGCCACCATCTCCCGGGCCCGGGTATATTGTTCTTCGAGTTCTCGGCGCTGCAACGCGGCCCGGTCGGTGAGTTTGACCAGTTCCAGCATCATACCGTCGAGTTTCATCGCGAGGAGTCGATGTATCCGCTCAGCAAGAGCCATCCGCCGCCTGACGATCAGGAGGCCGGCCCGGGTGGGTTTGATCTCATCAACCGGCATGGTGCTTCCTCACAGGACGATGTACTGCCATACCCGCTCGGTCGGCAGACCGAACGCCTTTCCTCGCGCGATTGCCCGCAGGTTCGCCACCTCGTACTTCTTCCGCTCCAGGTACGCAAGCACCGGCAGGATCGAGAACGGATGACGCCTGGAGAGGGACTCCAGCCGGTGAAGCCTGATGCGGGTGACTGCTATCTCGACCTCATGAATGGGCCGCTGACGCTGGTGCCATCGTTGCCAGACCAGTTCCGCGGCGTCAATGCTTGAGAATCCCGGATCCCGCCGGAGATCGCGCACCGCCTGGGCCAGGACCGGAACGATGTCGGTCTCCAGGAAGGCGCTGACAAACTCCTCCTCCGTCTCGATGCCGTAGAGCCGCCGGAAGTGTCTGATGGGAATACGGCCGCCCGGGATCATGGTCTGGTCAATGACCGCAAGGTTGCACGCTTCTTCTGCGCAGTGGAGCCGGAGAAGGTTCCTCATGTTGGTGATATCAATCTCAAACCGGAGATAGGCGTTCAACTCCTGACACCCGCTGCACCTGGTTCTGCCGGGATCGAGCAGCCCGGCGTAGTAGTGCCTGTAGAGTTCGTTCTCGATCTGGGCAAAGACGCCCTTCTCCCCGCAGACCCGGTAGGATTCTGCAAGGACCGGGTAGAGTCGCCAGTCCTGAAGAGCTTCGATAGTCTCGCCGCAGGTCGTCAAAGAGAGAAGATGGTCGAGGAGTGCGCTGTCGATCTCGCCTGCCGGGATAAGGAGGTCGCGGACCTGTTGCCCGGGTATGTTGTGAACCGTGCCCCGCAGGATAGCCATGACGTTTGCTATATCCCATCGGGTGAGGTATTCACGGGTCAGGATCTGCAGGTCTCCGGGAGCGATCGCCATACTGCTCCGGAACGACCGCGCCAGACTGTGGTTCACCGCCTCTTCGATGAGCTGGGCGCCAGAGAAGTCGGGTGTGAGATTCGCAATCTCCCGTGCGTACTCCAGGCACCGACCGAGGTGGGCGATGATCTCCGGTATGCTCATCCGCATAAGCCGCAAGTACTCTTCACGGGGGAGGAGCGCGGTCCTCCGGACCCGGAACCGGGTGCAGGCATAGATGAACGACGGAGAGGTCATACCTGGCAGGGGCATGCACCCCCATTACCAGCCCGCCTTATAAATGCGCACCCGGAGGTCCGGCCGCAGGAAGGAGGGGTAGCGACCACCGGCACACCCTGTCTCTCGAACGGATTGCAGGGTCGGAAAGACCCTGGCGATGCCGAAGGCGTCGAGCGTATCAACGGCCCGGGGTGACCGAAGAAGATGGTGACCTCATCGGGGGACCGGGATGGCAGGGTATGCTTGCGACTTATACCACCGGCATGACGATCATCGTCAATAGTTCGTTCTCCGGATACTCGGGTCCGTTGTAGTAACATTCGTAGACGGTACCGGTAGGCTTAAGCCCGTTCTTCTCTATCCAGTTCGCCATCTCAGTGTACGTCGAGACCATCTCTCTATATGGGCCACGATACATGCAGGAGACAACGTTGCCTTCCGGGATAGAGCCCGGGTGGATGTCCCCTTTCCCCGGCAATATCTTCGATACGGGAAACCCAATCTCGACATCAAGACGTTGCATATCCATGTTGTAGTAGGCCACATACGGGACATCTGAGACAAGTTCGCCCAGTTCCTTCAGGTAATCAGCTATCCTGCAGTAACTCTCGCCGATCAGCATGGGTAGATGTTCGACGTTTGTTCTGGTGCGAATCGATACGGTAGGTTGCTCCCTTTTACGGAAGATATCAATGTTCGATACTTTCGGCATCGTACTCCTCCAGTTGTGCAATATCGTTGACACCCGCTTCTGTCCCCCGATAAGCGGTCTGAGATCTCCTCGTTTGATGATTTTTCCTCCCACCTCAAATACTTTCTGCCGGGCTGCCTGCTCCTCGTTGAGTTGCACCTCCGGTGCACGAGCGGCGCTCGTCTCACGACTCGACCTCATCAGGCACCCGGTTATGGTCAGCGGGAACCGGTCGGGTCCCCTGCTGCCATGCATACCCCGGTCCCCGTCCGGCAGGTAAGATTCATATTCGGTGCCGTCAACCCCTCCGATAACCATGCCATACTCGGTCGTTACGGGGGATCTCTTCCGGGCCCATGACGACCCCGGTCACCCCGAGTCGCAGGCACGCCTCGATGCCGCTCTCACCGGGGTGCCGGCTGATGCCTACCGTATCACCCCGGAGCAGACGACGCTCCGGGACCTCACCCGGGTACACACGCACCGGCACATCGCGACCCTCCGGTCGTTCTGCAGGGCGTGTCCTCCCGGACGGGCCTGCTACCTCGACTCCGACACCTACGTCACCTGTGGGTCGTTCGATGCGGCCCTGTATGCGGCGGGTGCCGCGTGGCAGGCGGTGGAGCGGGCGCTCGAGGGCGAACACTCGTTTGCCCTGGTCCGTCCGCCGGGGCACCATGCCGGGCCGAACCGGGCTATGGGATTCTGCCTCTTCAACAACGCTGCCGTAGCGACAGCCCGCGCGCTCGAGTCGGTCGACCGGGCAGCGATCCTTGACTGGGACCTGCATCACGGCAACGGGACACAGGCAGCGTTCTACACCTCGGACCGGGTGCTCTACTGCTCGGTCCACCAGGCAGGGCTCTTCCCCGGAACAGGCTGGCCGGATGAGCGGGGCGCCGGCGCGGGCGCCGGGTATACCGTCAATGCGCCTCTTGAGCCGGGTTCGACCGGCGCCGACTACACCCTGGTCTTTCGGGAGATCTTCATCCCGGCACTCCGGCAGTTCGAGCCGGACCTCGTCGTGATATCGGCAGGTCAGGATGCGCTCTTCGACGACCCGCTCGGTTCGATGCAACTCCGCCCCGACGACTTCGGGGCTCTGACCGGGATGCTGGCGGACGCGAGTCCCGTGGCTCTCGCCCTTGTGCTCGAGGGAGGCTACGGGCGGTCACACGCCGGGGCCGTCGGTGCGATATGTGCCGCCCTCGGCGGAGCGCGCGTTGTGCCCGGCGGCGGTAAACCGAAGACGAGCACCCGGCTGCTTGTGGAGGCATATGGCGACGACGGGCGAGCTGTCCCTCTCTGAGGGAGGTTCATCGTCTCCCTGGTGGGGATGAGTTGCACGCCGGACCGTGGTGGAACCCTCGTGGCGACCATTCCCGTCGCCCCCGGGGATACCTCCGGGAACTCCGGCAACGGGGCTGCCGCTTCGACTACCACGGTGCCCACGGAGCCGGGGACCCCGACGAGCGCACCCTCCCCCGCGCCGACCACAGCGGCATCCGGCTTCGCCGTACTCGCCGCGGCCGGAGCGGTTCTCGTTGCAGCGTGGCTGGCGTGGAGGTGATGATTCCCGGCCACAGGTATCTATATATACAATAATGTATAATTTTGTACAATGATGTTTGTAATGGGTTCCAGACCGGCCGCCCGGTCCATCGATGCCGGAGAGCGCTCTCGCCCCCTTTCGCAGCCACGTTGGCGTCCTTGCTGATCTCTCAGTCCTAAAAACCGCATAGCCCGTCGAATACCATACTCGAAAGATAGGATACTATGAAATCAAGAGATATTGCAATCATCGGCATACTCCTTGCCGTAGGGGCTATCATCAGGTATATGTCCCTCCTGATCCCCGGCCCCATCGTATCGAACCTCGTGATCGCCTTCTATAGCCTTGCCATCATACTGGTCGTGCCCACATTCCGTGAGGCGATCGGGATCGGCGTTGTAGCGGGCATCATCTGTGCCCTTCTCAGCCACTCGATCTTCCCGCCCGCGAATTTCGTCAGCGAACCCATCGGTGCGGTCGCCTGCCTCGGGGTCTACCTGATGCTGAGAGACCGGTTCGTCCTCGCCCCGGCGGTGACGACGCTTCTGGCCACCTTTGCGAGCGGGTTCTCGTTCATCCTCATCTCCATCCTTGCCGTGGCGCCGACGGTCCTTGGCAAGTTCGGGACCTTTGAAGCGTTCCTCGCGGTCACCGTGCCGATTGTCCTGATCACCGCGGCGGTCAACGCCGGCGTCGCGCAGGCGCTCGAGATGCCGGCATCGCGGGCGCTGATGCGGGGGGTCCGGCAGGCGGCCCCGGCGCGGGACATGAGGCAGGCGGATGAGTCCTGAGGCCGGCCGGGAGACCGCCCTCTCTCTTCGAGGCGTCTCTTACGCCTATCCCGGCTCCGATTCACCGGCGCTCGACGGGATCAACCTTGATATCAGGAGAGGGGAGGTCGTCTTCGTCACCGGTCCAACCGGGGCGGGGAAGACGACCCTCTGCCTTGCGGCGTCCGGCATCCTCCACCACGAGTACGGCGGCACGCTCGAGGGCGCGATCACCATCCTCGGGAAGAGCGTCCGGGACTACCGGAGCATGGCCGGGATCGGGAGGCACGTCGGCGTGGTCTTTGACGATGCCGATGCCCAGCTCATCTTCTCCACCGTCGAGGAGGAGGTGGCATCGGGGCTTGAGAACCTCGGTATCCCGAGGGCGGAGATGGAGCAGAGGCTCCGGCACGTGATGGAGGCGACCGGGATCGCCGACCTTGCAGACCGGGCCCCGCACACCCTCTCCGGCGGGCAGAAGCAGCGGGTCGCCATCGCAGCAACCCTTGCCCTGGGGACAGAGATCCTGGTTCTGGACGAATCGACCGCCGAACTGGATGCAGAGGCAACCTCTACGGTATCCGCTCTCCTTCGACGGCTCGCGGACGAGGGGACGGCCGTCCTCATCGTCGAACAGAAGCTCACCGAACTCGCTGCCGTCGCGGATAGAATGGTCCTCATTAACGACGGCACGATCACAAAGGTCGGGTCCCCCGCGGAGATGATGCAGGAGGTCGTCCTGCAACACCCGACGGCCGGCGACATCCGCGGTATCCGGCCGCCCGCACCGGGGGCAGCCTCCCCGGGCGGGGTGCTCCCCGTCATATCGATCCGGGGGCTCGTCCACCGTTACGATGGGGTTACGGCCATCGGGGGTCTCGACTTCGAGGTCGCTCCCGGTGAGATCGTGGCTGTGGTCGGGGAGAACGGGTCCGGGAAGACGACGCTCGTCAAGCACTTCAACGGGCTGCTCCGCCCCACCAGCGGCAGTGTTGTCGTCGACGGGCTGGATGCCGCCACCGTGCCGATAGCGGAACTTGCGCGCCACGTGGGCCTCGTCTTCCAGAACCCGGACACCATGCTCTTTGCAGAGACCGTGGAGGAGGAAGTGGCCTTTGGTATTCGGAACATCAACCCGGATGGAGACCCGGGACAGACAGTCGAGGCCGCCCTTTGTGAGGTCGGCCTCTTCCGCCGGAAGGGAGCCTACCCGCGGTCACTCTCCCGTGGCGAGCGGCAACGCCTGGCGATCGCCTGCGTCATCGCAATGAGGCCGAACGTGATCGTGCTCGACGAGCCTACGACCGGGCTCGATGCCCGGGAGTCGGAGCGGGTCATGGAGGTTCTTGAGCGCTTGCGGCAGAATGGTCATACAATCGTCATGGTGACGCATGACATACACCTTGGAGAAGAGTATGCCGACCGTATCGTCAGGATGAAGCAGGGAAGGATCGTCGGCGACGAGAGAATGTACGAGGAGGAACCATGCCCGAGATTATGCAGTATCTCACCCGGGAGAGCGCCTTTCACCGCCTCCACCCGATTACCAAACTGATCTTTGCAGCCGTCGTCGTTGCCCTCGCAGTGCTGACGAGCGATACCGCGATGCTCGCGGTCCTTGTCGGGGCGGTCGTAGCCGTAGCGGTAGTGGGGGGGCTCGCCCGTGATCTTCTCCGCCAGGTGCCTCTGCTGCTCTCTCTTGCGGCAAGCCTGCTTGCCCTCACCGTCCTCACCATCCGGAGCGGGGGTATCCTCGGTTACCTGATCCCGCCATCGGTCCCGGTCATCGGGGGGGCCTTCCCCGTCACGACGGGGGCGATCGACCTCGCCGTCGCGATGACGCTCCGGTTCGCGGCGATGCTCTTTGCCTTCCAGCTCCTGGTTATATCGACTCAGCCGCGCGACCTCGTCCACGTCATGGACCGCCTCAAGATGCCTGTGGACTACACGCTCATGTTCCTGATTGCGCTCCGGTTCATCCCGAGCCTGCAACTCGAAGGGAAGCGGATCCACGAGGCACAGCTCGCCCGGGCCTACAACCCGGGGAAGGGCCTCTCCGGGAAAGTCCGGGGGCTCTTTCCCATCATCATCCCCCTGGTTTCAAACTCCCTTGGAAAAGCCACGGTCCTTGGTCTGACCATTGATCTCCGGGGCTACCGCTCCGGCAGGCGGACGCCGATGCGTGACCTCTCTCCGGGCCGGGCCGATGTTGCCGGCATCTGCTGCATGGGGCTTCTCGTCGCAGGGTATTTGGCTGTGCTGGTCATATAATCCGATATGTGCGACGGTGCATCTCCCACTCCCTCTTTTCTGCTTCCGACGGCGTTTGAGTTCTACATCGGCGGAAGTGCCGGGCCGTCCCTCTACGTCAGGCTCGTGGACGGGCGGCTCCTCTATGAGTGGGCGAGTGCCGGCGGCTACTCCGGGGTGGTGATGGAGGCGTCGCCCACACCGGATGAGTGGGCACGATTCCACGAGACCGCCGACCGGCTCGGTGTTTGGGAATGGGAGCCGGAGTATGTCTCTGCCTACTCCTGCTGCGACGTCACCTACTGGCACCTGCGGATGGAGATGGGTGGACACAGTATCGTCGTGCGGGGCGCAAATGGGTATCCGGGCTCTGCCGGCCCGGAGGCATCGCGGGAGTTCCGCGAATTCCGCGCGGCAGTGGGAGAACTGATCGGGCGCGAGCCGTGATTGTTTCAGGGAGAGAGCCCGCCCAGGTGTTCGAGGCTTTGTTCGTAGTGCTGAAACGAGTTCGGCTCGACAACCTTCGTGACGCCCGGTGGAAGAGCGGCCATCACGCGGCGAAAATCGATATTCCCGTCACCGCAGGCCAGGTGTTCGTCACGGCGGCCGTGGTTGTCGTGCAGGTGGACATGGATCGTTTCTCCACACTCAAGGAACGATGCCAGGTTACCGTTTACATGGGCATGCCCCACGTCGAGGGCGAAGCCGAGGTCCCGGTCGGCAAGGCGGTCGAGAAAATCCGGTTCCCTGAAGAAACAGATCTCCCATGCCCCCATGTTCTCGACGGCGAACCGGACATCCACCATATGTTGAACTGCAGCGAGGTCGTCAAGCGATCGGTCGAGAGCGGCCTGCGCGGCGCTCCGCATCTCTTCTCCCCAGATGTGTCCCGGGTGGACGACCAGCCGCTCGGCGCCGATCCGGTCGCAAACTTCTGCAAGATCGGCGAGAACCTTGATGGCCGCCCTGCGCAGGTGCTCGTTCTCGGACGCGATGTTAATATCGGCGACCGGCGCATGGACGGTGTAGCGGAGATCGAACGAGTGGCAGACCTCTTCGCACCGGAAGAGGCAGTGAGGGCCGTCGGAGAGAATCTCCGTACGACCCGTACGGCCGGAGATGAGACCGAGCGCCTCCTCAAGCGCCCGGTCCATCAGGCAGCAGGTGGAGCACCCGATCGTATTCGTCGACTGCATGGCGTCCGACCTACCGCTTCCCTCTCCTCCACCAGGCCCGCGCGGCGACAAAGCACACGCCTGCCGTAACCGGCGCTGCCGGAGAGAGCGCCATCCCCTCTTGCGGAGCTGCGTGCTCCTGATCGGAGACAGCGGCAGTGCGCGACAGTTCACCGATAAGAGTTGCCTCCGGCAACGGCATGTCGAGCGTCTCGGCACGGAGGGGTTCCGGCTGCACCTCAAGCAGCGACACGGTCCCATCGAGTGCGCCGGTAAGGATCTGTGTTGTTTCGGACGACTGAGCCGAGACACACCTGATCTCCTCCTCCGTTGGGTGCGTCCACACGTTCTCTCCGTTCCGGTTGAATAGGGTGATCCCACTGCCTGCCAGCACAAGAGTCGACCCGTCTCCGGAGATCGATACATCCGCGATCCGCTCCTGTAGTGGAGATTTCCACAGGAGCCGTCCGTTCCGGTTGAGGAGATATGTAACCTGCTGGGCCGATCCTGCGGCAACCGTCGAACCGTCGCGGGAGATGGCAACCCGGATGCCGTTGCTGCCCGTCCTGTAGTTCCAGAGAAGCCGGCCTTCCCTGCTGAAGAGATATATGTTCCCCTGACCGTCGCCGACAACGATGCTCGAACCGTCGCCGTCGATCGATACGCTCTCGATCGGATCTCCGGTATCAAAGGACCAGGAGACGTTGGCAATCGTTTGTCCGTTGTCCTGGGAGAACACCCGGAGCATGGTGCCGATCCCTGCACCGATCGTACGCCCGTCTGCGGCGATAGCGACGCTCTGCACCCGGGATTCCGGTCTGGAACGCCAGAGCACCTCGCCTTTCCGGTCGAACAGCAGGAGGTGGTCCCCCCCGGCTACGATGCATTCGCCGTCGGAGGAGATGGCCACGCATCTGCTGCAGGATACTGGGTAACTCCAGAGCATTGTGCCTTTCTGGTCATAGAGGTGGATGCTCTCTTCTGTGGTGACGGCACCGTAGAGACCGCTCTCTGCGAGTGCGGCCGCCGCAATCCGGTTGCCGAGTTCCGCTCGCCAGAGTTCTTCGCCGGAGAGCGCCTGCCCCAGGACCGGGTACGCAAGGCCGCTCGCGACGATAACCACGAAGAAAATGGGTAAGATCTGGTTCCACCGCATTCCGCACCGGTCCTTCTTACCTGCCCTGATCAGGAGAACGGTGAGCAGCGCAAAGGCAGGCAAGATCGTGCAGAAACCCGGCGACTGGGCCGCATGAGTCTCTTCGGGGATGCCCGCATCAAAGAGGTCCGGGTGGAGGGTGGCCGCCACCTCTTCCAGCGCATCCACGATCCGCGGGCTTCCGCGGCTGATGATGTCAGCGTCGACGACGTAGACGTGGCCGTTTCTGACCGCATCGAGCCTCTGCATCCGGGGCTCGTTCATGAAGTAGTCGTAGACGATGTCGTATCCTCCATTGCTCATGCCGGTACCCGAACTGACGAAGATGTACTCCGGGTTCGTGGTGATGAACTCTTCGAGGCCGACGATGCCCCACCCCTCTGTCGAACCGAATGCATTGGTCCCCCCGGCCATCGTGATCACCTCGTCCTGGAATGTTGCCCCGCCGCTGACCCAGATCGGGTCGTACCAGACGACATGGGCGACGGACGGTCTCTCCGCCAGGGCCTCTGTCGTATCGGTCACCGCCTGAATACGGGCCTGCAGTTCCCGAACGCACGCCGCTGCCCGCTCTTCCTGCCCGGTAGCCACTCCGACCAGTTCGGTGTCCCGCAGGACATCGTCGACCGTCTGCGGGTTGAGGGTGACGACGGTCATCCCGAGAACTCTCAGGCGGTTGACCACGTCTTCGGTGTTGCCGGTAGCGGCGAAGATCAGGTCCGGTTCGGTTGCGAGCACCTTCTCGATGTTGATGGTGCTGTATCCGCCGACCTTCAGTTTGCCGGCGGCCTCTGGCGGGTAGTTACAGTAGTCGGTGACGCCGACGATCCGGTCCTCAAGGCCGAGGGCATACAGGATCTCGGTATTGGATGGTGCGAGCGAGACGATCTTCTGCGGCAGGCCCCGGATCGTGACGATCTCCCCATAGTCGTCGGTCACCGTCACGGCTCTCCCGGCCGCGTCCGTCGCTGCCGGAGCGTACGTCCCGGCCGGGGTCGTGGTAGGGGCGGCGGCCATGATGCCCGGCGTGGGTGTGGCGGACGGCGAGTGCACCGTCGGAGAAGGGAGTATGGGGTATGGTCGCCCGAGGAGTGCGGGAATTGCGCTTGCAGTCATGCCGCAGGGATTGTCGGTCACGTACGCCGTGTAGCGGAACGAACCGTCGGGGTTCTGCAGGCCGGCAAGGTGGTCCACCACACTCGTCTCACCCGCTCTCCAGTTCGCGGGGTTGTCTCCCGTGGCAACGATGCCCTGAATGACCCAGGCATCCGACGCAGCGTTTGCGGCGCTCGTTCCCCCGTAATGGAAACCGCCGTTCTCCTGCTGCATTCCCTTCAGGTATGCGAGCGCGTTCTGCACCGCGGCTGCATCGTGGGGGATGCCTGCCGCCGCGAGCGCCTCGAGTGCGGCACCCGTGTCGTCGGGGTCGCTCTCGGCACCCGGCGTCCAGGGGAAGCCGCCGTCGGCGTTCTGCCGTGACATCAGCCACCCGGCCGATCTCCCGGCATCCTCGCCGGCGGAGGCGAGGGCTACGATCGTCCAGATTGTCGTGTAAACATGGTCCCCGGCCTGTCCGTCGGACTTCACCCGCGACTTCAGTTCAGCAACGTAGTCGGTCCCGGAGAAGGCGCGGGGGTCTTCCCCGACTGCAACCAGCGTCAGGATCGTGCGCGCGATATCGACAGTCCCTCCTTTTGCCAGGATGTCGTCGTTCATCGACCGGAGGTAATCGATGGTCGAGTTGCCGTTCTTCACCCACATCCGCGGGTCTTCGCCCGCAGCGACGGCTGCCATGATCGTCCACGACGTCGTGCCCGGGCTGCTCTCGCGCCCGGCTTCCCCGAAACCCCCATCGTCTTTCTGGCAGGCGCGGAGATAGTCCAGGGAGGTCTGGACGGCCGGGTCGCCCGTGCTCAGTGGATAGGCGCCGCAGGAGGCGATGCAGAGGAGGAGGATGAGCAGGATGCTGCCGATCCGCTTCATTGTCTTCTCCTCCGCTCGATGAAGAGGTATGCCGCTCCGATGAGCAGGGCCATGCCCGTGCCGGCGATGATGAGCGGTGATGCTCCTGCAGGCGCAGGCGTTCCGGCTGCGGTCGGTGCACCGGAGGCGGCAGCGGTAGCGGTGCTCACCGGGATATTCTGTGCCGCGGGCGCTGCCGTGACCGTCAGCAGGCCGAAGGCCGAGAGGCCGCCGGGTGAGATTCCCTCGAAGATCAGGTTCCCGTTCCTGTCGGTCCCGGCAGGCCGGGTTTCGAGTACCTCGTATCTGCCGTCCTCCGCAGACCGTGCGATCCTGACGGCGTCCACGCCGCCGTGCTCTTCCACCCACGTGGGGCTTACGGTCATCCGGATCACCGCTCCGGCGATATCCTCGCCGTTCTCCAGGTTGGTCCGCGTGACGGTCATGGTATAGGCAAGAGCATCGATCTCCTCACCGTTCTCTGCCGCGGCGAGGTGGAAGGCACTTGCCGCACCTGCATCGGGTGTCTCGGTGATGGAGATCTCGATGCGGCCGTCTCCCGGTATGCCGGTGAGGTTCAGGTCCAGCGATGCGGCGACGAGACCTATCGAGCTGATGTTAGCCGTGACGGGCTCGATCGATGCCGTGACGCTCTCGATCAGGCCCGTGGCCGTCCCTTCCTTTTCGTTGATGTTCCGGGCGGTAAGGACCATGGTCAGCCCGTTCCGCTTGATGATAAAGGAGTTCCCCGATACGGTGACCTGCTCCGCGGACGTGTTCCCGCTGCCGGTGTAAAACGAGAAGACCTGACCCCACTCCCCGAGTTCGACGAAGGCCCCGGCCGGCAGCCCGAGGAAGAACGACGGGATTGCCGCTCCCGGCTTATTGGAGCCCTCGGTTACGGTGTCCGATGCGGAACCCGACGAACCGGAACCGCCGCCCGACGAACTCGATTCCGAACTGCCGGCCGATGCCGGGATCGTAACCCTGATCGGGACGATGTCCGACGATGTCGCCGGGGTCGAACTCATCCCCTCGCTCCAGAAGAAGACGACTTCATCGCCGTTAGCGAGCGCATATGTGTTTGCACCGACGGCGGGGCTTTCGCCGTTCACCTGGTACATCCAGCCCTTCGTCCCCGTGCCTGCTCTGCCCCTGACGGAGTTGAGGAAGAGCGACCCGTACTCCCGGTAGTACGAGTCGTCGACGGTATAGGCGGTTCCCGTCGCATCGAGGGCACCCAGTGCTGTCTGCCGGCCGACCGTGTAGGTCTTTCCGCTGTTTGCCGCGGTGATGTTAAACTTACCTGATTCGAGGGTGACGGTGATCCAGGAGGCCGGCGAATCGCCTCCTCCTCCCTCCCCTCCCGGTGTCGGGGTGGGCGTTGTCGGGATGGAGACGGTGATGTTGACCACCGCGCCGGCGCTCTCGGGTGGCGAATCCCATGCCCCGTACCAGTAGGTGACGACGTCCCCGTCGGCGAGCTGGTAGTCCGCTGCTCCGACGCCGGCGGTCACCCCGTTGACCGCATAGAGCCACGAGTCCCAGGAGGTTTCGTTGTAGGCGATACCGCCGATGGAGTAGAGGTACGAGCCCCAGCTTTCCTCCTTGAGGGTATAGTTGAAGTTGCCTCTCGTCGCTGCCGCGTCCAGCGCTCCGAGGGCCGAGGTCCGGTTGACGGTGTAGGCGGCACTCGCGTTGTTGAGCGGCGTGACCGTGAATGTTTGCCCGTCCGTCAGGTTGACTGTTCCTTCCCATGCGAAGTCGCAGACGTTGACGTTGATGTTGATGACGTGGTCGGCGGTCTCCGGGGTCGAATCCCACGCTCCGTACCAGTAGGTGACGACGTCCCCGTCGGCGAGCTGGTAGTCCGCCGCTCCGACGCCGGCGGTCGCCCCGTTGACCGCATAGAGCCAGGAGTCCCAGGAAGTCTCGTTGTAGGCGATACCGGCGATGGAGTAGAGGTACGAGCCCCAGCTCTCCTCCCTGAGGGTGTAGTTGAAACCGCCTGCCGTCGCTGCCGCGTCCAGCGCTCCGAGGGCCGAGGTCCGGTTGACCGTGTAGACGGCGCTCTGGTTGTTGAACGGCGTGACCGCGAAGGTCTCTCCCCTGGTCAGGGCCACGGTCCCGCTCCACAGGCCGGGCGCCGGGGTGGGCGTTGCCGGGATGGAGACGGTGATGTTGACCACCGTACCGGCGGTATCGGGCGTCGAATCCCACTCCCCATACCAGTAGGTGACGATATCCCCGTCGGCGAGCTGGTAGTCCGTCGTTTCGACGGTGGCGGCGACGCTGTTGACGCTGTAGAGCCATGAATCCCCGGAGGTCTCGTTGTAGACGATGCCGGCGATGGAGTAGAGGTACGAGCCCCAGGTTTCCTCCCTGAGGGTGTAGTTGAAACCACCTGTGATCGCGGCGGCATCCAGCGCGCCGAGGGCCGAGGTCCGGTTGACGGTGTAGACGGCGCTCTCGTTGTTGAACGGCGTGACCGTGAAGGTCTCTCCTTCGGCGAGTCTCACCATTCCGCTCCACCCGGAAAACGCCGATTCCGGGACCTGCCCTTCCCCGAAGGCATAGAGGTTCCCTTCATCGGACCCGATGTAGAGGATGCCGTTCGATACGGCCGGCGAGGACTGGAGGTAATTGGTCGTGGCGTACCGCCAGACTTCGTTGCCCGCAGTATCAACCGCGAAGATTGTGGCTGTCCTGGTGTTGGAGGCGAAGTAGACGGTATCGTTCGCAACAACCGGTGAGGTGTCGATCCTGCCGTTTGCAGTAAACGTCCACTCTTCGTCTCCGGTCTCTGCATCGCGGCAGTGCATGACCCCGTCGGCCGTGCCGAGATAGAGCCTGCCGCCGGCAACGGCGGGCGTGCCCCACGATGCACTGACTGACCTGTTCCAGACCTCGATACCCGTGACGGTGTCGAGGGCATAGAGCCGGTTTGCCGACGCGGCATAGACCATGCTGCCGGCGATCGCCGGCGACGACTTTACCTGTCCGTCGGTAGTGACGTTCCAGATCTCCTCACCGGTATCGATGTCGATACAGTAGAGGGCATCTGTCACGGCGTTGCCGGCGAAGTACGCCCGGCCTGCGGCATCGACAGCCGGCGAAGAGTAGGCAAACGTCTTGTTTCCGGTGGTATACGTCCGGACTTCGTTTCCATCGGGATCGAAGGCGTGCAGCGTCCCGTCGGTCATAGAGGTCACCAGGACCATGTCGTCGTACACAACCGGGCTGCAGGAGAGGCCGTGCCAGTTACCGCCTTCTCTCCCGGTATCGACGGGAACGTTCCAGAGCGTGCTGCCGTCCGTGGTATCGATACAGTAGAGGTTCCCGTCCATGCATCCGACAAAGAGCCTGTCGCCGGAGACGGCCGCGCCGGATACGGTGCCTTCGCCGGCACCCAGGGGGTTCCTCCAGACCTCGCTGCCGGTGGAGGCATTCAGGCAGAAGAGGTAATATTCCTCCTCGGAATCAAAGTTCATGTCCGGCCAGACCCCGATGTAGACCCGGCCGCCATCCACCACTGGTGATGCGCCGACGAACTCACCGAGGTTGGCCTTCCAGAGGATAGTGTTGTTCTGCGGCCCGTCTTCGGGGACGTAGCCGGTTCGTTGCCCGTCGTGGTGAAACATCGGGTATGCCGCGCTCACCACGCCGACGAGCATGAGTGAGAGCATGATAAGCCCGATAGAGATTTTAAAACCGTTTGATTTCATTAGTACAAGTACACTTGATATAACTTAATAAAATTTTACAAATTGATTCTTCAATAACTAATTTTCATTTGTATTCAGGCCGGTTCTCCACCCGGACGCCCTGATGCCGGCGCGCCTTCCAGGGCAGTTTCCGGCCCGATTTGACGACGTTATCGCGGAGAAATGCGGGGGATGGCTGTGCCGGATCCGCCAGCCGGGGTGGCGCCGCGCGCATACGGTTGATCCAGGAGAGGGCACCCGGCACGCAGAGCCGTACAGCGGACCGGCTCCATGTGACTACCGGCAACAGCCCATGCCCGCCCCTCTTGCTTCCCGGGCACGCCCTTGCACATCATCTCCGGTCGGTACCCGCGATCCTGCAGCGGCGGGTCACGCCGACCCCATAAGGAACTGCAGGACCTGCTCGATCCGCTCCGCCGTGACCGCCCCCCGTTCAAGCAGCCCGTAAATGATCGCTTCTGCCTCTCCTCCGGTGCAGTCCTGGAAGGACCGGTGCGTGTCGCCGTTCAGGAGCACAATCCGCTTATTCCGGTAACCTTCCAGTATCCTGATGTTCTCGATATTGCCCTGCCCTACGGGCATTGCCGTTACGACGACCGCATCCGCGGCAGCGATGCACCGCGCGAGGTCCTCGCGGGCGCCCGGAGAGATTGCGCTGAACGGTGCCTCGGTAACGCAGGGTATGTTCAATGCCGTTGCGGTTGCATAGTCGGTATCGAAAACGTTGAGCACACCGGTGCTCACCCGGAATCCCTCCTTGTGGAGAGCGTAGAGGAGATCGGACCCCGTCCCGCCGCCGCAGACGACGTGCACGCCCCGTTCCGGCTGGCGTTTCGCGGCGTATTTGTACGTAGGGAGGATATACGGCTTCCCTGTCAGGGGATGGGGTTTTACCAGTGCATCGATCCCGTATACTGTATTGAGTGTCTCACGGGTCAGGACATCCTTCGGCGGTCCGGCAGCATAGACCCGCCGGTCTTTGAGCACGATCAGGCGGTCGCAGTAGTATGCAGCCAGATTCAGGTCGTGAAAGACGCTGATCACGGTGATATCCTCGGTGAGACCCTTGATGATGTTAAGAATTTCGATCTGGTGACTGATATCGAGGTTTGAGGTGGCCTCGTCGAGCAGCAGGACCTCTGGTTCCTGTGCGAGCGCCCGCGCGATGAGCACCCGCTGGCGTTCGCCGCCGCTGATCTCGTGGACCGACGAACCGGCGATGTGAGTGACGTTTGCAAGGTGCATGGCGTGGTCACAGATCTCCAGGTCCTCCGATCTCTCGGAAGCGAATCTCCCGATGTAGGGGTGCCTCCCCATCATGACGATCTCGCGAACGGTATAATCGAAGCTGATTGAGATCTCCTGCGGCACGACGGCGACCTGTTGCGCCAGATCCCGGAAACTGAAGGTGCCCAGGCCCTGTTCGGAGAGACGGACCTCTCCCGAATCCGGGGCGACAATCCGGCTCATCGCTTTGAGCAGTGTCGTCTTCCCGGACCCGTTCGGCCCGATGATCCCGAGAATCTCGCCCCTGTCCGCGTAAAACGAGACTGCCTCAAGAATCTTCCTTGCGCCGTAAGAGACGTCGATATCGATGATTTCGACCGGCTTCATGCTCTCATCCGACTCCGCAGAAGGTATATGAAAAACGGTGCGCCGAAGCAGGCGGTGATGATCCCGACCGGCATGTCGTTCGCGAACGTCCTTGCGAGCGTGTCGGACCAGACGAGGAGGATCCCGCCTGCAAGGGCGGCTGCAGGAAAGAGGATGCGATGGTCCGGCCCGACGATCAGGCGCATCACGTGGGGGGTGATCAGGCCGATGAACCCGATTGCCCCTGCGATAGAGACCGCTATGCCCGTCAGGGATGCGCTCGCAAAGAGGAGGATCCGCTTTAATCGTTCGACATTCACGCCGAGATGGATCGCGTCCTCTTCCCCGAGCGATATGATGTTGATATCGCGTGCATAGAGGTAGATGGCCACGCACCCGATCGGGATGAGGATGGCGATGAAGACGTCGTCCCATGCGACATTCCAGAACCCTCCCATCAGCCAGAACATGATCTGGTGCAGGCTCCGTCCGGAGGTATACATGAGGAACGAGAGAAATGCGGAGAGGAGCATGGAGAGGGCGACGCCGGAGAGCAGGAGCGTCTCGACGGGAATCTTCCCGCCCTGGCGGGCGATGGTGTAGACGGCAAAGGTGGTGATTGCCGCTCCTGCGAATGCGAGAACCGGCAAACCTGCACCTGCCAGGAAGACGATGGACAGCGTGGCCCCGAGGGACCCGCCGGTCGACGTGCCGATGATGTAGGGATCCGCCATCGAGTTCTTGAACAGTCCCTGCATGGCCGTGCCTGCCACGGCAAGCGCACAACCGACCAGCGCTGCAGCGATCACCCGTGGAAGCCTGACGTCCCGGACGATCATCCCTGCCGTCTCCGGACTGAAGAGTGATGCGATCGAGACGTTGGTTGGTCCGATGGCCACAGCAAGGATCATGCTGGCAAGAAGGATGCAAATGAGTATCGGAATCGCAATCAACCTGATTCTGGACATTCTCTGTTAAGTAAAGTATTTTTTACTTTATTAAACTTATCTTGTGTATAGCCGCGCGCCAGGTTTCTAGAAACGTAGATTGACCGGATTCTTGTGCATTGGAGGGAATCTGGGTAAGCCTGATACGATGAGCCGTCAAACCTCTCTGCCATATGGGCAACCTGAACATTGCTGTGCTGGGACCCGGTGGTTACGCCAAAGACCTCGGGAAGAAGGGCACGGAATCCGATATCACCTTCTATAACCTGAAGAAGGGCGATGATACCGTCACCATCATCGAACCGACCCGGTATCCCGAGCGGCTGGCCCCGCTCTTCTACGCCGCATCGATGGCGGATGCGGTTCTCATCGTGGTGAGCGAGATCACCCCGACACTCGGGGAGTGGGTGCTGATACTCGATGAGGTAGGGGTAAAGCAGGGTTACATCGTCCTCCGGAACTATCTGACCCCAGGTGACCTCGCGCCGCTTCTCCGGGGAACGGTGCTCGAGCACTACGAGTTCGTAGACGCTGACCCGATCGCGCTCCGAGACCTCCTGCTCGACCTGGCGCACGCTCGACACCCTGTTCCGCCCGGCGCCGGTGCTGTGGGAACGATCCCCATCGATCATCACTTCAACGTCCGCGGTATCGGGACGGTTATTCTCGGCGGCGTGGTGCGGGGTGGGATCAGGAAGCACGATACCCTGAAGATCTACCCCGGGGAGCAACCGATCACGGTGCGGTCCATCCAGAAGCACGACGACGACTTCGACTGGGCCGCCGAAGGCGACCGTGTGGGGCTCGCGCTCAAGAACGTCGAGTCCGACGACCTTGACCGCGGCTTTGTCCTCTCAAACGATCCCGCGATCCGGACCCGGACGAGCCTTGAGGCGCGGGGGACCCTGGTCAGGTATTGGCCGGCGCCGCTCACGGCGGGGACGGTCCTTCACATCGGCCACTGGATGCAGTTCATCCCGGCGCGGGTGGAGGCCGTGCGGGACGAGGGGAACTGGCGGCAGCCGACGCTCTCACTTGTGCTGGAGAAAGATCTCGTCTACCTTCCCGGCGACACGGCGGTGCTCCACTATCTCGAGGGTGGGAAACTCCGGATCGTCGGACATATCGAACTGCCCTGAGCAGTTTGGGCGGGAAGATCCCGTCAAAGATATCAACTCATTTTTAATCAGGCCCCGGGGGCCTCTGCCGTACCCGTGAACCCGGAGACTCGCACCAGTCACGCCGGGTCTGTGATGCTGGAGCAACCACGGCGAAGAGCCGTGCGACCTAAAAAAAGGGGGGGTTAGACGAGTTTGAAGAGCGGGTGGGTATCGACCTTGGGCTCGATGCCGAGGTCGCGCACCGCTTCCAGCACAACGATATCGACGTAGGCCTGTGCGGTGATCATCGCCTCGACATTCTCGATCGGGCCGTACATGATCAGGTCGGCACCAAGCGTGCTTGCAACCATGTTGCATCCGATATCGGGTGCAGACCAGGCCGCCTGGCGCATACCGTCCGTACCACCGAGGTAGTGGTGCGTGAGCTGCTCGATGAGGGCATCCTTGCCCTCGAGGCCGGCCAGCTGCTGGGAGGGGACTTTCTTCGTTCCCTTCCACCGCTTGAGCCAGGTCCAGGAGACGGTCATGTTGTGGTAGGCACCGCCGGTCGGCAGACCGTGGATCGCCTTGCAGGCGAGGATCTCGCGGTATGAACCGCCGGAACCGAGACCGAGCGGGGTTGCTGCGGTATCGAGGATCGGGCGGGTGATGCCGCACTTCTCCGCGATCTCGAGCATTCCCATCTCCTGCCCGGCGACGCCGCCCTCGGTCAGGACCTTCTCACGGCCGGCAACCGACGGGTCGGCGGGGTTGAAGGCGAGGACGATGGCTGCATTCACATCGCTCTTGGCCAGCGCCTCGATGTTCTCCGGTCCGATCGAACCGTTGATCGAGTTGTAGATCGCACGGTCTGCGGTGCCCGACTGGGTGACGTACTCGCACGCATGGGCGAGCGCCGCCGGGACGGACGAGTCCATCAGGAACGCGGTCTTGTCGTCGATGCTGCAGAACCAGTCGATGTAACTCTCGAAGGCCTCGCCGTATTCCCCGATAATCTGAATGAAGTGGGGAATACCGGTAAGGTCCGAGAGTTCCTGGCAGCGGTTCCAGAGCCCCTCTGCTTTCAGCTTGTCGATCTTTCCGGTGTGGTCATCCAGAACAACCTCGTGTTTGTTGTAGAAGATGGATGCACCGAGCACGGTCGGGTATTCACCAGGCTGCCCGCCGATCATGGTACCGTTAAAGTCGTGTACCGTCTGCTCTTTTTCGAACTTGAACATATTCGTCAATCCTCCTTACAGGTACCCAACCAATTTGGGCAGTAATACCAACAACATCATGAATACAATCAAACCTGCAACCAGCCCATACAGGATGCCGATATCGCGCCCGATCTTTCTTCCGACGCGTTGGGCTATCTCTGCATCGACGAACTCGATCCTCTCCTCGATAGCGTTGAGCCGCTCCTCGATCTCAAGGAACTGTGGGTTTGCGCCTGCGGCGGCAACTTCCGCCGCGCCGCCTGCTTCCTTGACCTCGACGATCATGGGTTCTGCGGGGAACGCACCGGGGTCTCTGGCCTTGAGTTCGTCGATCTTGGCCTTGATGGTGCCCATATCCTCGCTTTCCATGATGTTGACCATCTCGACCTGGTCCTGGAAGCGCTTGATCGCCTCGTCGGTAAGGTTCTCGATGAACGGGATGGCTCCCTGAGCGCCGACGATCTTACCGCCGGAGACTCCTCCGGCATGCAGCGCTATGAAGCTCTGACCGGAAAGGTGTCCCTTAACCTCCGTACCACAGCAGAGGATGAACCTGATGTTGGGATTGGAGATGACGTTCGCGATGATCTTCTCGATACCGAGGTTCTCGGTCTTACAGGACCCGGCGATTGCCGCTCCGGCATCGCAGATGCCCTGCTCGTCGAGGTGGGATCCCATGGTGACGACGCCGACGCAACTCTGTGCATCTCCCGTGTGGAAGTCGCCCTGAACAATCGGCCATCCGCTGGCCGGTGATTTCTTCTCAA
>NZ_DAOSET010000020.1:0-47600 GCF_035363275.1 Methanoculleus sp.
GGCGAGACGATGGCGGTGCTCATGGTCACGGGGAACGCCGCCGTCATCCCGGACCCGATCTTCGACGTCTTCTCCCCCGTGCGGACGCTGACCGGGACGTTGGGTATCGAGATGGGCGAAGTCGCGTTCGGGAGCCTGCACTACCACGCGCTCTTCGGCGTCGCGGTGGTCCTGCTCCTCATTACGCTCGCCGTCAACAGCGCGGCACGGGTCGTCGTCAGCCGCATACAGGGAACACAGGGCGTGACATGGGCCGCGCCGTGCAGAACCCCGGAGACATCGGTCAGAGGGATGAAGGGCGCACTCCGGCGCAGTAGCCTGTATCGAGCGTTTACAGCGGCCCTCTCACGCACCACCCCACTCACACGCCGGCCCCAAACGAGGATCTTCCATCCGAAGACCGCACAGCGGTGTGCGTTCTTTCTGGTATCGCTCTCGGTCGCGATCGTGCTCGTGGTCCTCGGCGTGATCCTCGTTGAGATCGTCGTCAACGGGGCCGGCGCGCTCACCTGGGAGTTCCTGACCGGGTCCCCGAAAGACCTCGGGAGAGCGGGAGGGATCTTTCCCGCGATTGCCGGGACACTCTGTCTCGTGGGAGGAGCACTCGCAGTTGCTCTTCCCCTCGGGATCGCGACGGCCGTTTACCTCATCGAGTATACGGCGGAGACCCCGCTGACGCGGGGCATCCGTGCAGCGGTGGACCTGCTGAACGGAACGCCGTCGATCGTCTTCGGGCTCTTCGGCTTCGCGTTCCTCGTCCTCTTCCTGAACCTCGGGGTCTCGATGATCGCCGGGCAAATCACCCTCGGATTGATGATCCTCCCGACGATCATACGGACGACCGAAGAGTCCCTCCGGTCGATCCCGCACTCCCTCCGGGAAGGGAGCTATGCTCTCGGAGCAACGAAGTGGCAGACGATCCGGCGGGTGGTCCTCCCCCCGGCAATCCCCGGGATCCTCACCGGAGCGATCCTCTCCATCGGGCGTGCCGCAGGCGAGACGGCCCCCATCATGTTCACCGCAACGGTCTGCAGCAGCAAGTTCCTGCCCTCGTCGCTTACGGAGCCGGTGATGGCGCTCCCCTACCATCTCTTCATCCTCACGACGAGCGTCCCGGGGGCATCCACGCAGAAGTTCGGGACCGCCCTCGTGCTCCTCCTCATGGTCCTCTCGATCTACCTCGTCGCGATCCTCGTTCGGCGGCGATACCATCGGACAACGGTGATGTAAATGGACGAATCTACAATCCTTGAGACAAAGGATCTCAACCTCTGGTACGGGCAGAAACACGCCCTCGTGGAGATCTCGGTTCGCGTCCCGAGAAACAGGGTCACGGCACTCATCGGGCCTTCGGGATGCGGGAAATCAACCCTGCTCCGGTGCTGTAACCGGATGAACGACCTCATCGACTCGTCGAGGGTAACCGGAGAGATCCTGTTTGACGGGAACAATATTCACGATCCTCGTGCGGATGTCTACACGATCCGCGAGAAGATCGGCATGGTCTTCCAGAAACCCAACCCGTTCCAGAAGAGCATCTACGAGAACGTCGTCTATGGCCCCCGCATTCACGGGGTGAGCGAGAAGAAGGCGCTCGACCGTATCGCCGAGGAGAGCCTGAAGGGCGCCGCGCTCTGGGACGAGGTGAAGGACCGCCTCCACGAACCCGCGCTCGCCCTCTCGGGCGGGCAGCAGCAGAGGCTCTGCATTGCACGATGTCTTGCAGTCGGACCGGAGGTGATCCTGATGGACGAACCCTGCTCCGCCCTCGACCCCATCGCCACGGCAAAGATCGAGGACCTCATCATCCGGCTTGCCCAGCAGTATACGGTCGTCATCGTCACGCACAACATGCAGCAGGCGGCACGGGCCAGCGACTATACCGGGTTCATGTACCTGGGGAAGCTGGTGGAGTTTGATAAAACCACGAAGATCTTCGAAGATCCCGGTGAAGAACTGACGGAGAACTACATCACCGGACGGTTCGGGTAGGGAGATCCAATGGTAGAGAGATATCACACTGAACTTGCATCCTTAAAAGGGGATGTCCTCGCGATGGGCCACCTCGCGCAGGGGATGTTGCACCAGTCGCTGGAAGCGCTGAAGACCCGGGATGCGGTGGTCGTCGGATCGATCGACCGGGACAAGAAGAGGATAGCAGATTACGACCACGATATCGAGCAGAAATGCCTGAGGCTCATCGCCCTCCATCAGCCGATGGCAAAAGACCTGCGGATGATCGCAGCCTCGATGAAGGTGATCACGAACCTCTACCGCATCGGGCGCTACGGGAAAGACATCGCCATCGTTGTACCCGATCTTGCCAGGGCGCCGCACGTGGGAAACCTCGTCAGCATCCCCCATATGGGAGATCTCGTCGAGGGGATGATCGCAGATACGCTGATCGCCTTCGAACACGAAGATCTCACAGCGATAAGCGATATCAGGGACAGGGAGGTCGCCGTCGACGCCCTCAGGTACTCCGTATTCCGCGAGTGCCTCACCTACATGATGGAGGACCCAAAGAAGATCGCGCAGTGCACGAACTACGTCATGATCGCCCGGTACCTCGAACGCTGCGGGGACCACGCCTGCAAGATCGCGGAGAAGGTGCACTACATGGTGACGGGCGACCGGCTCGAGATCCGGTGAGCGGATGCCCGTTTCGAGCCTCACGATATCGAACCTCTCAAAGGCGATCGGGATGGGCGAGTGGATCGCACCTTTACAAGCCGTTTTATACCCGCAAACGAATCTTTCACCCATATGCAGGACCAGCCATACGTCGACCTCGATGCCATCGCGTGGATGGCGATGGAGCAGTACGGGTTTTTCCCGGCGTTCCCCAGGCCCGTCGTCCGGGAAGTCGGGGCTCTCCCCGAAGACACGTTTGCAGACCCCCCCGGCGATCCCCGCGACCTCCGCTCGCTCCTCTGGTCGTCGATCGACAACCACGATTCACAGGACCTCGACCAGATAGAGGTCTGCGAGCGGGGAAAGAACGGGGCGATCCGGGTCCGGGTCGCGATCGCCGACGTCGATGCGCTCGTCCCGAAGGGGTCGTGGACGGACCGGCACGCCGCCCATAACGGGACATCGGTCTACACCGGCGTCGTGACGTTCCCCATGCTCCCCGACCGCCTCTCGGCGGGCCTCTCATCGCTCCTGCCCGGCCGGGACCACATGGCGGTCGTCATCGAGTATACCGTCCTCCCCGACGGGAGCACGAAACCCGGCGGGGTCTACCGGGCAATCGTCGCGAACCACGCGAAGCTCGTCTACGAGGAGGTCGGCGACTGGCTCGCGGGAGCCGGACCCGCCCCCCGGACGGTCGCAGAGACGCCGGGGTTCGCAGAGCAGGTCCTTCTCCAGCACGAGGCCGCGACGCGGATGAAGAAGCGGCGGACGGAGCAGGGGGCGCTCGCCCTCGAGACGATCGAGGCCGAACCGGTCGTGGCCGGCGGCCGGGTCCTGGAACTCGTCGTCCAGGAGCAGAACCTCGCCCGGTGCCTCATCGAGGAGTTCATGGTCGCGGCGAACGGCAGCCTGACGGCGTTCCTCGCGGCCGCCGGTCTACCCATGATCCACCGGATCGTCCGCACCCCGAAGAACTGGCCGGGGATCGTGAGGGAGGCCGCGGAGCACGGCGAGACCCTCCCCGCAGAACCGAACGCGGAGGCGCTCACCCGGTTCCTCATCCGGCAGAAGGCGGCCGACCCCGACCGTTTCCCCGACCTCTCCCTCACGATCGTGAAGCTGATGGGGGCGGGTGAGTATGTAGCCTTCCGGCCGGGCGAGACCCCGGTCGGCCACTTCGCCCTCGCCGTAACCGACTACACCCACGGCACCGCCCCGAACCGGCGCTACGTCGACTTAATCATCCAGCGGCTGGTGAAATCAGTCATCAACGACGCGAGGTATCCTCCCTACACCCCCGAAGAACTCGACGACCTCGCCCTCCACCTCACCGACCGCGAGAAGGCCTCGCAGAAGGTCGAGCGCTTCGTCCGGAAGGCGGCGGCCGCGGTCCTTCTCCGCGACCGGATCGGGGAATCGTTTGCGGCGTTCGTCACCGGCGCCTCGGAGAAAGGGACGTATGTCCGGCTGATCGACCCGCCGGCCGAGGGAAAGGTCGTTCTCGGCGAGGAGGGGCTCAGGGTCGGCCAGAGGGTCCGGGTCCGCCTGATGGCGACGGACCCCTACCGGGGCTTCATCGACTTCGAGCATACCGGAGAAGAAAAGAGGGTTACTGGACCGGGTCCAGCTGAACAGCCATCCGGGGAACCGGGATCTCGATCCCGGCGTCCCTGAACGCCCTGACGACGTCGCGGGTCAGGTCGCCCTTTACGTCCCAGAAGTCGGGCGTCTTCGTCCATGCCCGGAGTGCGAGGTTCACCGACGAATCGGCCAGTTCCGTGACGACGACCACAGGTTGCGGCGAAGGCAGCACCGCCTCGTGGGCCTTCATCAGGTCGGTCGCGACCCGGATGGCGAGGTTGAGGTCGCTGCCGTAGGCGACCCCGACCCCGACCTCGACACGGCGGGTCTCCATGCGGGTGGAGTTGATCACCGGGCTCCCCCAGACGAGGGAGTTGGGGATGGTGATGTAGGTGTTGTCGGGCTTCAGGAGCTCGGTCGCCATAATGCCGACCGCGGAGACCGTTCCGGAGATGCCGTTGACCTCGACGAACTCACCCTTATCGATGGGGCGGAGGGCCGCCACCCAGACCCCGGCAGCGAGGTTGGTGATGGTGTCCTGGAGACCGAAGCCGAGGATGAGCCCGATCACCGCCGAGAGGCCGAGCACCACGGACGAGATATCAATCCCGACCGCTGAGAGGACGACGAGGACAAGGATCACGTAGAGCAGGATCGAGAAGAACCGGACGAGGAACTCGGCGACCAGGGCGGGCAGGTGCGACGCGCGGGAGAGTGCCTTCTTGAAAGAAGCGATGAGCACTTTCACCGCGATCCACCCGGTCACGGCGACGATCACGGCGAAAACGACGTTTTCGAGCGTGATGTCGGCGAGTGGAATGGTGGTGGTATTGAGTGTGCCTATGATATCCATGCATAGAAACGTGGGGCGGAATAACAGATAAATGGGGCACGCCCGATAGCGGAGCAGGGGAAGTGCGTCACGGCGATGGTGCGAATGCCCGGCCTGCCGGGGCGGGCCGGACACGACCTTGGGCGGACCCCCCATCCTCCGGGAAAGGGCGGGGCCACCGTGATCACGCCCGGTGGGCAGGAACCCCCGTTCTAGTAGCCGAGCGGCTGGCGGATCAGGATGAGGGTAGTCCTCCCCGGAGCATCTTCCCTGTCGAGGATCACGTGCCTGCCGATATAACTCCCGACGCCGTAGGTGCGCTGCGCACGCTGGTTCTCCAGCGGCAGGCAGTACTCCCGGCACCGCCGGAGCCCCTCGTCGACGGTCGGCATGATCTTGTTTGTCCCCGAGACGAGGATGAGATGGGCCGCCGCGTGAGGCCACGCCCCCATCCGGCTCCCGGTTTTGTCGCACCCGACGATCTCGCCGGACTCGGCAATCGCCTGCACCCCGGAGAGGAAGTAGTCGGCAGTCACGCTCTTCCTGCGGAGCTCGTGCCGCTTCTCCGTATCGTTCTCGGCCGTGATGATCGCGTGGTAGTCCCGCCACCCTTTCGGGTTCTCCTTGAGCACCCGGTCAAACCCCATCTCGACCAGGGTCGTCGAGTAGCCGTTCATGACCTCAGCCCCTTCGGGGAGCAGGTTGACGAGAGCCCCGAGCGCCTCCTCCGCGGTATCCACAGGGATCACCCTGACGTTCCGTGCCTCGATAGCTGCAACCGTCTTCTGGATCGTTGCGTCGTCCGGCATCCGGTTCCACCGTTCCACATCCACCCCGGCATCCTTCATCAGGTTCGCCGCACTGTACTCCGTGGGTTTTGTCATCTGCTGACCTGTACTATCTGCCATCGGATCACCGTGGGGACGGGGGGACGTCATCCCACATATACCTCTGGGTCGGGTCGCGCAGGACGGTTATCCAGGGCGTTGCAGAGAACCACCCGGAAGGCTCGTGAACTCTGCGGCCGCGTCAATACCACGTCTTCTCCATGAGCACCCGGCCGTCCTCACGGAACCTGACCCCCTCCATCTCAAGCAGCCTCCGTTTCATGTCGAGGCCTGCCTGGAACCCGCCCAGCCGCCCGTCCGATCGCAGGGCACGGTGGCAGGGGATGACGAGGGGGAACGGGTTCCGGGCGAGCGCGCTGCCGACCGCCCGCGAAGCGCCGGGATTCCCGATATGCCGGGCAATACGCCCGTAGGTGCTGACATGCCCCCGGGGAATGCCGTACTCGGTGAGGAGGACCCGCCGCTGGAAGGGCGGACAGCGGTCAAGGTCGAGGAGATCGATCTCGAACCGCACGTCGTGACCGCGGAGGAACGACTGTATCGCGGCGATCAGCGCCCGGACGGCTTCGTCGCGGGGCTCCCCGACGGGCGTGACGCCCTCGTCCACTACCGCGCCGGCGTGCGGGTCGCCGGGGAGGAAAATCTGCCGAATCTTCGATCCGGATGCGGACGAGACCCATACGAGGCGGACCTGACCGAACGCCGTCGTGATCCCGGTGACCATCGGCACCGCCGTGTCGGGAGGAGGATCCATAACCAGAGTGAACCGCTGTCCGTATTAATCTCTGAGGAGAGGTCGGGATGAGGGCCGGAGACCCGGAACCGATGAGCGCGGTGGAGCGGGCGCGGGAATCGGCCTGTTTGGACCCTCCCGTGACCGTGGGGCGGCCTCAGGGAGAGCATCGGTACCGGCACAGCAAAGGATTTAGGTCCGCGTATAGACTGATAGCAGATGTTCGAACAACTGGGGTCGATCGTCGATCTCATCATACACTTCGATGATTTCCTGCCGCTTGTTATAGAGGAGTACGGGACATTCGTGTACTTCTTCCTCTTCCTCATCATCTTCCTCGAGACGGGGGTCGTCGTCACCCCCTACCTGCCGGGCGACTCGCTCCTCTTCCTTGTAGGCGCAATCGCCGCACAGGGGGGCCTCAACATTCTCTCCGTCCTCGTCCTCCTGATCGTCGCGGCGATCGCGGGAGACACCGTGAACTACTGGATCGGGCGATCGTTCGGCTCCCGGTTCCTCTCACGGGGGATCCCGTTCATCAAAGAGCACCATATCGCAAAGACCGAGTCGTACTTCAAGAGATACGGCGGGAGGACCATCGTCATAGCCAGGTTCGCCCCGTTCGTCAGGACCCTGGCACCGTTCCTTGCGGGTACAGGAAAGATGGACTACTCCAGGTTCATCCAGTTCAACGCAGCCGGAGGAGTGCTGTGGGTATCGAGTTTTATCTTCGCAGGGTTTCTCTTCGGGAACGTTCCCTTCATCTCCGAGAACTTCAGCCTCGTCGTGTTTGCAATCATCGCAGTCTCGATGGTCGGCGTGGGCTCCATGATCTTGCCAAGCGGCTCTGACACCCTCCTGAGAGGATTTTCCCCTTTCAGGGCGTTCAGACCGCCGGCAGTCCATGGGCAGATGGAGAACGCACCGTTTCAACGAAGAAGATAATACCGACGTCTTTTTGAGGGGGCCCGCCGCACGAAAGGGTATGAAAAGATACCATCTCGTCGGCACGGTCTGCCTTCTCGCGCTCCTCGCAGTCCTCGTGACCGGGTGCAGCAGCCCGGGCGTCCGGGAGGTCGCGGAGGAGAACACGACCACCGAGGACCTTGCAGCCTTCGTCCGGGAAGCCGCAGCCTACGCGGAGACCGCCGGTAAGGATGCCGCGCTCGCCGAGTTCGGGAACGCTTCCGGCCGGTTCTCACTGGGAGACTTCTACGTGTATGCCTGCGACTACAATGGGACGCTCCTTGCGCACCCCTACGGGAGCGAAGCGGTCGGGACCGACCGGGGCAACTGGACCGATCTCCGGGGTCTGCCGGTGATCCGTATCGGTGCCGCTAGGGCGGCAGACGGCGGAGGGTTCATCGCCTACCTCTACCCGGCACCGGAGAACGGAACCGTCAATGAATCGGCAGGGGAGGCGTATCTCCCGAAGCTCGGCTACGTCGCCCCCGCCGGGGAGGGATGGTGGATCGGGTCGGGTGTTTACCTCTCCGAAACCGCCGGAACCGGCCGGGAACGGTACCCGGAGGCTGTATCGGCGATGGTCGACCTCGTCGAGCGCGGCGCCGCCTACGGCCGCAACCACGAAAAGGCGACGGCGTTTGCCGAGATCTCGAACCAGACCGGGAGCCTCGTCGACCCGGCGGGCCACTACCTCTACGCCTACGACTACAACGGGACACTCCTCGCCCATCCCTACCTCCAGGCCGCGGTCGGGAGCAGCCTGATAGAGCGGCAGGACCCCTTCGGGATGAAGAACATCCGGGCGCTCAGGGATACCGCACGCGACGGCGGGGGATTCATCGTCTTCGTCTGGCCGAACCCCGATAAGGAGAACCGTGAAGAACTGAAGATCGGCTACGTCCTCCCGGTCGATGAAGACTGGTGGGTCGGGTCGGGCGTCTATCTCTTCGAGGTAACCGGGACGGATGCAGCCCTCCCCTCCCCGGCCCCCTGAAGAATACCCTTTTTCCGTGAGTCACACCGTTCCCGCGCCCGGGGGACCGCACCTCTCGTATCGGCAAGGGTTACGCCGGGGACCGGTCCCTCTACCGCCTCAACCGTCCCCGGTAGCGAGGGGAGCCGGTCGCGGGCAGGATATCGTGCTGTTCCCCGGATCAGGGGGAGGCATTCCAGATATCCCACATATTCTTCCAGCCGTCCGCCGTGCGTTTCCACATGACGACGAACTTGATCTTCTGCTCGGCAGGCGTCCCGCCCGGGGGGCGGACCCTGAGGATGCCCGTTCCCCGCTCGTGTGCATAATCGCCGCTTCTGGAGAGTTCGATCGTGGTTAACTCCGCCTCCTGCACACCCGAGGCCATGACGGTCCTCCAGAACTCCTCGATCGCACCCTTCCCCTCGACCACGGGGGCATCCGGGGGGAAGACCACGGCGTCCCCGGCATAGATGGATGCCGTTATCGAGGCGTCGCCCTTCCGGAACCCCTCGGAGAATCTCCTGTTATTCGCATCGATTGCCTTCCTTGCTTCGTCATCAACCATATTCCATCCCCCTGGAACGTCGTTCACAACCGGGCCCACAGGGACCGCCGGTGTATTTAATGGTATCCGGGGGCTGCACGCCCTCCTGGAAAGAGGGGTCGGGAAACCCCGGCGGGCGTCCAGCGGGGCCCTCCGGGACAGGAACCCGCGAAGCCGGCCGCCATCATTATCCCCCCTGCCGCTACCCGCCAGAAATACCTTTAAGGGCCTTATCGCAGAGGGGGGTCCGATGAAGATAGTTGCCTTTAACGGAAGCCCCCGTGCGGAGCAAAGCAACACGCACGTCATGGTCGAGGCATTCCTCGCCGGGGCACAGGGTGCGGGAGCAGAGGTCGAGAATATATTCCTCGCCGAAAAGAGACTCGGGTACTGCCTGGGCTGCTTCTCCTGCTGGTCAAAGACCCCCGGGACCTGCATCCAGGCCGACGGGATGGAGGAACTGCTGGAGAAGTACCTCTCCGCCGACGTGGCGGTCTTCGCCACGCCGCTCCATAACGACAACGTCTCGGTGCTCACGAAGAACTTCATCGACCGTCTCCTGCCGGCCGGCGACCCCCACTTCGAGAGGGACGAGGTAGGCGAGGTCCGCCACGTCCGGGGAGCAAGACCGGCCCCGAAATTCGTCATGATCGCAAACTGCGGGTTCCCCGAACAGAGCCATTTCCAGGTCCTGCGCCTCCTCACCCGGAGAATGGCGAGGAACTACCACACGGAGTTCGTCGGGGAGATCTACCGGGGGATGGGGAGCCTGCTCCAGGAAGAAGAACTACGGCCGCTCATCGATGCCTACCGGGGCCTGCTCGGGATGGCCGGTGCAGAGGTCGTGATTAACGGGCGGATCTCTCCAGAGACCGGCCAACGCCTCGAAGAGCCCCTGATCCCGGCGCCGGACTACGTCGATATCTTCCTTTCAAACGTGAACGCCTACATGGAAGAAGGCATCGCGGCGAACCGGAGGACATAGCCCCAGCCGGGGCGGGAGAAAAAGGGTTCAGGGGGTCGGTGCGGCCTCCGCGACCGCCTCTTCCTCCATGGCCTCGCTGTCCCAGACCATGGGGCTCTTCATCTCGGTCATGATCACCCGTGAACCGGCGGGGACCCGGATCGCGTCGCCGATATCCTCGGGGGCCCCTGCCCAGACGACCTGGTGTTTGACGTCCCCGTCGGGCAGCAACACCACGACGCTGTAGGTGTTCATACCCTCCTCAGGGGTACCCTCGCCCTCGCCCGGCGTCACCCGGTAGCAGGTGAACTTGACCGGTCCCGATTCCTCTCCCATGCTCTCTTCTGCTCCGCCTTTCATTCCACATACCTCCATCATCCGGAGTGCGGCAGGGGCCAGGGTTCCGGACGGCCTCGACAGCAATGCAGAGGCCGTATCCTCGACCGCCGGGGTCCCCGCCTCACCCCGGAGAGCCACCCCCTCTGGAGCACCCTCTAATAATAACTTACCCCCGGCATGCACCCTGCCCGGGAGCGGGGCGGTCGGCATCGGCGCCGGGGCTATCTGCCGGTATAGAGACAGCAAAAAGCCGATCGGAAAAATGTTCTGCCGTGAGAGCCGGGAAAACCCGCTCTCACGCAATATGGAGGTACTCTTCGACCAGTTCCCGTATCGCTTCGTTGTTGCCGTAGAGCCTCTCGCTCAGCCCCCGGTCATCGAACGCCTTCAGCGAGGCGATCCGGCTCTCGATCATCCCCGTCGGGAAGATCCCGTCCGCTTCAAAGATCGCCCGCTTTGCCTCGAGGGCTTCAGCGGACTCGACGCACGAGGCGGGGAGCTGCCTGAATGTGGCAAGCCGTTCCCTGAACTCAGGCCGGAAGATGTTGCCGCTGACGTAGAGCTGCTCGGCCATCTCGAGCGCGGCGGGCATCTCGATTCCGCGGAGCGCCGCCACGACGAGACCGGCGACGATCAGGTAGGGATTGGCCGACCCGTCGGCGACCCGGTACTCGAACGTCTGCTTGGAGGGGCGCTCTTCCGCGCAGGAATCTTCGCAGGGGTTGGCGTCACGGGTCATGTTCCCGGCACCGACCCAGCCGAGGGGGACGCGGACCACGACCGAACGGTTGCGGTCGCCCCAGCAGATCGTCGTCGGCGCCTCCTGGTGGGGGACGAGCCGGAGGTAGGAGGTCGGGATGGTGTTCCCGAACGCCGTCAGGGCGTCGGAAGCATCAAGGATGCCGGCGATCATCTTCCGGGCAAGCGGGCTTAATCCGCCGCCTTCGACCAGCAGGTTCCGGCCGTCCTTCTCGACGAGCATGTGGAAGTGCATCCCGCTCCCGGCCTTGCCGACGGTGATCTTCGGGGCGAAGCTGATCTCGACGCCGTACTGGTAGCCGAGCATCCGCAGGACCCACTTGGCGACGATCACCTGCTCGACCGCCTGCTCCACAGGCATCGGGAGGAACTCGATCTCGTGCTGCTCGTAGTAGGCGTCTCCGGCAAAGAAGCACCCGACCTCGGAGTGGCCGTACTTGATCCTGCCGCCGGCGCGGGCGACGAGGCGCATTGCTTCGTCACGCAGGTCTGCGAACTTGACGAAGGGTTCGGCCGAGTGATAGCCCTTCTGGTCGCGGCCGGGATAGAGGTCCTCTTTGGGGCTGATGACGTAATACTCAAGTTCGCCGAGGGTCTTGAAGGTGCACCCGGTCCGACGGGTGAATTCCTGGTCTGCTTTCCGGAGCACGTATTCGGGAGAACTCTCCAGCGGCTTCCCGTCGTTGTCGTAGAACGAGCAGAGGAGTTCCAGTGTCGGCACCTCGGTAAAGGGGTTTACGAACGCCGTACGGTACCGGGGAATTACGTAAAGGTCGCTGCTTCCTGCCTCGATGAACGAGAAGAGGTTGCTGCCGTCGACACGCTCGCCGTCCGAGAGGATGGTATCGAGGTGCTCCATTGAGGAGATGACGAAGTTGAGGGTCTTGAGCTTGCCATCTTCGGCGGCGTACCGGAAGTTGACCATCTGAATGCCGTTTTCCGCACAAAAACGGATGATATCTTCCCTGGTAAACTCCGCCGGATCTTTCTTGAGATAACGAACCAGATCGTTGGGGTTCATCAGGATCTCGGAATCTCTCATATTTTCCTAACGTTGGCTTCGACCGTATAAAAGCGTGCTCTCCGCTCCGCATCCGACCGGAGAGGGGGACCGGACCCCGGGCCGCAGGAAAGGCGTTCGCCCGCTCCAGGCGGGACGATAGGCTCCGGTTGCCCGGCGGGATGACGGATGGGCCATGAGAATCTATTCATCTCCCCCTGCGCGACGGATAACGGCGCTGTTTCTCGACCTGACCGGAATCTCCGGTCATCGATCTGCCCGGTCAACCCTCCCGGAACGGTTCCAGGATATCGGCGGTGGGTCATCGGCGACCGGCGTCCTCGGGAGGGTGGGGCTTTCTGCATCGTCCCCGATACCGGCCATCTCCGCAAGCACCGAGAGGCCGAGCCGGGCGTTCCTCACGGCATACTGAAACGAGACGTGGTCGACGGTGTCGTCCGGGGTATGGGCCGAACCGTGCCCCTCGCAGTGGGTCATCACAGCCGGATAGCCCCGGTCCTGGAAGGGCAGATGGTCCGAGGCGCAGGTGTTATTGTTCACCGTCAGGGTGAAGTTCGTCGCGTAGAGGGTATTGTAGTCCGTCATGAGTGCCGCGATATCCGAGGAGTTCTCGTCGCACATGATGTCGAGGACGGAACGGTTCAGGGGGTCGTAGCAGGCCGAGTCGTAGTTGAGGTAGAGTACGACCGGGACTGATGCGTCCGCCGTGTTCCCGGCATAGTCGGTGCTGCCGTACCGCCCGTTCTCTTCGGCGTTCCAGAACGCGAACTGCACCGTTCGGTCAAACGAGTGCCTGCTCATCACCTCCGCGAGTTCCAGGACGATCGCAACGCCGCACCCGTTGTCGGTAGCCCCGGGTGCACGGGCGGGGTCCGACGACCTGCTGTCGTAGTGCGCCCCCACCACGACAACCTCATCGGAGGTAGTATTCTTCCCGGGGAGCGTGGCGATGACGTTCCTGAGATCACCCCCCTGGAACTCCACCTCGATACCGGGGATGCCGTCAAGTCTCGCGGCGAGGTACTCGCCTGCCTCCCGGTTCCCCGGGGTGCCGAAGACCCGGGTCGAGATCTCCTGCAGGTCATATGTCGTCTCCTGAAGGTCGGATTCGTTGACTTCCGTGAGCATTGCGGCGATGGCGGGGTTCTGCTCTCCGGTAGCACCTGCCGCGGCGGCGACGAGGAGCGCCGTGCCGACGAGCAGCAGGACGGAGATGAGCGTCTTCCGGGGGCGGCGGGTATGCTGTTGGGTGTCCCTGCGGCACGCTGAATCATGTTTCATGAATAATCACATAGAAGGCGCCGCATCTGGAGTAGAGACTGATATACTTTTCCGGGGGCGGCGGGAGGGGGGGTGGGCTCCGGCAGGTCCGGGGCCAGGTATATATTGCATGCCGGAGACTGATCTCCGGACCCGACCAGGGGTGAGGAAACCCACGGGGAGCGCACCATGCCCGACCGACCATCAGCAGGCGACGGGTCGACCCTCTTACGGTGGATGCGGCTTGAGATCGGCAAGATCAACGACGGCGTCGTTGCGGAGCGAAAGCGCCTCTCCCTGCTCCTCTCAGAGGAGCACCCCTCGGCCGTCACGAAGGGCGGGACCCGGTACGACTTCGATCAAGACGTCCTCCTCCGGCTGGAGCAGGCCCTCCCGGGGAGGCTGCAGAGGCGGCTCCGGCTTCCGATCCTCTTTTATTTCGGCTCCAGGGTCCCGGACAGTTTTTTCCTCGCGGATGAGACTGCGGTGCAGGCCCTCCAGTGCCTGCAGGAGATCAGTCCTCTCCGGAGGATGCAGGGTGGGAGGCTCTGGATGGCAAAACCCCTCGTATACGCCATCAAGAACAGGTACCCGACGGCCGTGCAGATCGTGATGGGATAGAGGGGCGGTCGTACATCAAAAAGGGGAGATATCCTCCCCGCGATCAGCCGCGATGTCCATCTGCCGGACCACTGGTGGGTGGCCGACGATGGGGTACGCGGCAGGCGAAGTGCTCCACGACCCATACTCCATGTGCCGGATCTCACCTGCCGGCGAAGCCGAAGACAGCGGATCCTGTGTTCCGACGACGATGCAGGCTATCAACCCGCCAATGACCAGGGCCTGAATGACAACGGTCAATACTATGGCCATCTTCTGCTGCTGGATCTCGATCACCTCGCCGACACGGTCGCGGGGATCACATATAAATTTTGCTAATAATATACTATTGTGTAATATATTGTAATACAAATATACAATAGATGCAACAGCGGGTGACCGTGCGCCCGGCGTCCCGGATCGCATGCAGACGGCTGCAGGGCAGCCCGGGTGCCGCGGGCGGCCGCACCCCGGCCGTCAACCCGAGCGGCCCGGGTCCTGTTTCGTCCCGAAGGCTCGCCGGACCCGGTCAAGCACCGGACGGGAGACCTCATCCATCTGCCGGTCGAAGTAGTCCACCCACTCCGCGACGATCGCGAGCTTCCTCTGCTGGTTATCGAGCCGTTCCTGCAGGCAGTCAATGGTCTCCCGCCACCGGTCGGTCTCCTCTCTCCGCTGCTCCTCTATCCGTTCGAGTTCAGCCGTCATCTGTGCTATGCGGCGTTCCTGGCGGGCCAGCGTCTCCTGCATCACCCGGAGGTCGAGCACCACCTCGGGCGGGAGGGGGACGCCGACCCGGTCGACCGCAACTGCGGGCTCCTCCGGCGCAGCGGGCCTCCTGCCGGATTTGACCTCCGTGGTGACTTCTTCGGGAGTGAGACCCTTCCCGGAGAGTTCCACGAGTTCCCGGACAATCCCGACCGTCTTCTGCGGGAAGAGCCTGACCGGGCCGATGGTCCGGTAGGTGAAGAGGCTGTCGTAGGTCTGGATGAGTATCCGGACATCTCGTTCGGAGAGCCCGGTGAGGTGCGCAATATCGCCGATCTTGAGTTCCTTCTCGCTCATGATGCTGCCCCTTACAACTTCGGGGTCCAAGGGGTGCAAGAAAGCCCCCGGCTTGAGCCGTGGGATGAATTGCACCCCTGGTAAGTTCCATTTTCACCCCGCGCGGGGTATCTTTTTGTCATAGTGGACACCATTGTTCTCTGTGTTGGGTGGGGCACACCCGAATCTACGCTTGTGGAGATCAGGACCACTACACCCCTAATTCTGGCGGTGCAAGTCCCGATCGATGAAGCAAGAATCTCCCGGCTTGAGCCGTGGGAGAGTGTCAACATACGTTTGTCGCCATCAGATATAGGAGCGTGCCGGATCGCGGGGTTTTTCTCGCTGCCGTCCGATTACTGGTACATGGACCGGGGAGGGACGGGGAGAGTCCCGGCCGGCACGACCGTCGTCCGGAAGGCGGTGCGGTCGGCCCGCCTCCAGGTGCGGCCTGACGGGACCCTGCGGGTGGTTGCCCCCCCGTCATTCGACGTCGCGGGGTTCCTGCAACGCAACACGGCCTGGATCGAGGAGCGGCGCGAGGAGTTCGACCGGCTGGCCGCCGAAGGGTGCGGGAGGGAGGAGATGCTCCTCCTGCACGGGAGGTTCTACCACCTGATACCGGGGACCCGGTTTGTGGTCGACGATACGCGCGGTACGATCACCTGCCCGCCCGGCACCGCTCTCCGGAGAAGCCTTACCCGGATGCTGAGGGAGGAGGTTGCAGACCACCTGAAGACTTGCACGGACCCGGCAGGGTGGAGGCCGAAGATCGCGGTGAAGTTGCAGCGAACCCGGTGGGGGAGTTGCTCGACGCTCGGCAACATCAACATCAACCTGCGGGTCATAGCCCTCCCCGGCTCCTTGCGGGAGTATGTCGTCGTCCATGAGGCAGCCCACCTCCTTGAGCCGAACCACTCAAAAAGGTTCTGGCATCTCGTCGGCGGCCGTTACCCGGGATACCGGGAGGCGGAGGCCGAACTGCGGCGTTACTGGGTCATTCTCGAACGAAACCGGGTCTGGGGTTCGATCCGCGATGCGACTTGAGGGAGACGATATCAAGAGTACTTCCGCCAGAACATGGAGAGTTTTCTCGACTCCGCCCACCGCTCGTCGAGCTGATCGATGATACCGTTGATTCGTTGCACCTGCTGCCGGATCTTCTCCGTCGTCGCGGCATCGTCGATCAACTCGGCCCGCCCCATGATCGCCTGGAGCGGGTTCCGGATATGGTCGGCGAGGAGGGCGAACTGCTCCATGTTCCGCTCGACCTGGCTGTAGGCCTTCGACTTCAAGTCTTCAACCTCCCTCTGAGCGGTGATATCCCGGGAAACGGTGATGATCCGCCCGACATTGCCCTGCTCGAAGATGGGGATCAGCATCTCCCGGATGACCACGATCCGGTCGTCGAATCTGAGGGCCCGCTCCGATGTCAGCGGCCGTCCGGTTCGTATGACCCGTTCGTACTGCTGCCTCGCGGCGGGCGGGAGGAACGGCAGCGCGACAAACAGGTTCTTCCCTACGACATCCGTCGCGAGGCCGAGTTCTTCGCACCAGGCGACGAAGGCGTCGTTTGCGAGGAGGAGGGTGAGATCGGTATCGACGACGGTGACGGTATCGGTGATGGCGTCGAGGACGACCTGATAGAGGTCTTCTGACTCCCGGAAGACGTACTCGGACTGCTTCCGATCGAGCGCGCTCGCGATGATCTGGACGGCAGCGGAGAGGAGTGCGACATCCTCGTCTGCGAACCCGGGCCCGCCGGTGCTCCGGTCGAACCCGACAAACCCGACGACCGCCCGTTGCAGGTGGAGCGGGATCAGCAGCGTCGCGGCAACACCGTGCCGCTTCAGGAACTCGCGCTCCTCCCTGCGCGGCCGTCCTTCCCGGGACGTTCCGTCCACAAGAACGGTCTCGCCCTCGAGGATCCGGACGACCCACCAGGGGAGGTCGCGCGCAAAGAGGGTCTGGAACTCCCCCCGCCGGGACTCCCGCTCCGGCCGGCACCACTCGTGCGTTGTACCGACGAGCGTCCTGGCGTCGTTGAAGAGGGAGAAAGAGGCCCTGCATGCCCCGCACGCACGGCCGAGGTCCTCAAGCGAGGTGTCGATGGCCGGATCGAGCCCCGCAGGATCCACAAAACGTGCCGGCATCGAAGCGACGGTCCGCGCGAGGCTGCGGGGGTGACCGGGGGCATCCTCTGCCTTTCGTTGCGCGGTGACGTCCATGCAGGAGACGAGGAGCCAGAGATCGGCGGCACGGGGGCCGGGGACGGTGTTGACCGAGAGCCGGGCGCCAAAGAGTGACGAGTCTCTTCGCCGGGCGGTAACTGTCCCGCTCCACTGCCCGGCGGAGAGAGCACAGCCGATACAGTCCGGCCCCTCGCCCCCGGCAAGCCAGAGGAAGTCTACCGGCTGTCCGATCACGTCCTGCAGGTCGTAACCCCACATGGCAAGCAACGAAGCGTTGGCAAAGACGATACGCCCCTCTCGATCGGCGATGCAGGTTCCGGCTAACGATGTCTCGACCACCTGCCGCAGCACCGTGGCAGGAATCTCCGGGCTGCCGACAGCGTTCGCTCTCTCCCGACAATCCAGATCGTCATCGTGCTGCCCTGAAAGTTCTCCGTTCAGCGAACGGTTCGCCGTGTATGGAACCATACTCGTATCGTCCCCGGGCTGTAGAGCCGAGCCGTCTCCTGCCGCCTTCTGGGTCCTGACCCGGATGATCAATCCCCCGGGCCGCATATATAGTTTCTGTTTGTGCCGGCTTCGACCCCGGCGCGTCGGGGACCATTCGTCCCGGGTGCCATCCCGGATACAGGATAGTGGGGATCCTCTGCGGGATCAGGCTTTCGCCTCGTGCCTGTTCCGGTAACTCCGGTAGGTCACCAGGAGCGCGGCTCCGATCAGGAGGAAGACGGCGAGCGAGACCCAGAGCCCGGCCCCTGCCGGGACGAGGTTCACGACGTAGTCGATACCGAGAGCGATGGCAAAACTGCCGATGATCCCGCCGATGGTGATGCAGGAGAGGACCTCGGTCTTCGTCATACCGAGCATTCTCCCGACGATAGAGCCGACGAGGCTCCCCGACCCGTCGAACGGGAAGCTCACGAAGGCGATGAGACCGAGGAAATAGAGCCGCTCAAGCCACGGCCGCCGGTCCAGAAACGTCCTGCCCGCCTCCATGAACCGGCGAATCCAGGGCCCGGCATAAGGGATGCGCAGGACCAGCGGAAAGTTCCAGGCCATAAAGAGCCCGCCGGCGAAGTCCAGGAACGCCAGGGAGAACGCGACCAGCCACCAGGGAAGCCCGAGAAGGATGCCGACCGGGATGATCGTCTCCCGGCCGAGCGGCGGGACGACGTAGGCGACCATCATCCCGAAGAGCAGGAGCCACTGCTCCGCCGGAAGGAGGAGCCGTACAACGGCAAGAAAGGCTCCGCAGAGCAGGAACGGGACCGAGATCTTCAGCCAGTTCGTTCGGTCGTCGGCGTCGCCCCATCCATCGGTCTGCCGCATGAACCGCCGTCACCTGCGGGAGGGTGCCCGCGCTTCCCGGGTCATCACTCCCTCTCGCCGGTGGGGCGGGAAAGAGAGCGGGTCTTCAAGATACACTCGACTATCTTCGATGAACTGGCAAGCGGGCCGGGATATCCGGGTATCCGGACGACATCCGCGTCGAGTCCGCGGTCACGGAGCCTCTGCCGGAGGCTCTCCTCATCGAAATGCTGGTTAAACCCGAGCGTGATGATATCGGGCCGGAACTCCTCGATCGGCCGAAACATATCATGGAGGTCACCGAGGAGCGCATGGTCGACCGGCCGTAACGCCCGGACCATCCGGAGCCGCTGCTCCTCCGGGAGGATCGGCTGCGGCTTATGCTTTACGTTTGCATCCCGCGCCACGATCACGACGAGTTCGTCGCCGAGTCTCCGCGACTCTTCAAGGTAGTAGAGGTGCCCGGGGTGGAGGATATCAAATGTCCCCGTTGCGACCACGCGGATCACTCGACCACCTCGAGGTGTGTCGCGCGGCCGTCCGCCCGGTAGCACCGCCAGTCCCTCATCGTGTAGGGATACCCGACAATGATGTGGTACCGGCCCACCGTGGGGAAGAACCTGAGATCCGCCGACGACGGCGAGAGGACGCCGTTCGGGTGACTATGGGCGCTGCCGGCCTGGTGGGTATCCAGCGGGAGCATATCGACGAAGAACGAGGCGCTCTCCTCCCCGACGATAGTCCCGGGCACCAGGTCGAGGTCCCGGATGATGCCGTCCTGTTCCCGCAACACGGCAACGAACTCATCCGGATAGTGTTCCTTGCCAAGTTCGAGGAGCATCGCAAGTAGATCCCTGCTGATCCCACGTATGACCATTCTCCTGAATAGTTGGGGAGAAGGGGACATAAGCCCTCGCGTCCGGCATGCGTGCCGGCCGCAAGCACCGGCCCGCCGGGAGTCAGGAAGGAAAAAGAGGGGGTGCTCAGGGGATGACTCTTCCTTCCGGCGGGGCCACCGGGGTGATGTTCCCGATCGGGGTCACGGTCTCTACGGGCGTCACGTTCCCGTCGACGGTGACGTTCACCGTCTCGAAGACGAGCGGAATGAGCGGCGTGTGGTCGTTGTTGACCACCTGGACCGAGAGGTTGTGCTCGCCCGCCGTCACGTTCTCCCAGGTGTGGGAGAGGTTCGCGGAGACGACGTAGCCGCCGGTCTCCGGGATGGCGGGCTCACTCTCGTTCGTCGGCACAGGGGCGTCCAGGTAGTAGTGCAGGTGCCCCTCGCCCGGCGCGTTCGGCTGCCCGGTCGGCTCCACCAGCGTGAAGTTCGTGACGTTCACGCTCACCGTAACGTTCCCGGCAGCGACGCTGGCGCCCTCCATGGGTTCGACGATGGTGACGTTCGCTTCAGTGGGCGGCGTCACGTTATCCGCCGGTGTCGGGGTCACGTTCTCTGCCGGGATGAGACCCTCCGGGACGAGGACCCTGTCGATGACGTTGACGATGCCGTTCTCGGCGGCAACGTCAGCAGTGACGATTGTAGCGTTCTCTATGGTGAGGTTGCCGTCGACCGCAGTGACGTTGATCGTGTTCCCGGCAAGCGTATCGAGAGTCGTCATGTTCCCGGTGGTGTTTGCTGCCGCCATCAGGTCTTCTACGGTATAGTTCCCCTCCACCACGTGATGCATCAGCAGGGCGTCAAGCATCTCCGTATCGTTGAAGATTGTCGTAAGAGTCTGGTTGCCGAGCGCCTCAAAAGCGGCATCGTCCGGAGCAAAGACCGTATACGGCCCGCCCTCAGAGAGCACCGCCTGCGCAAGTCCGGCCTTCTCGATAGCCTCCGTAAATACGGTCAGGTTCTCGTTCTGACCGACCAGCTCGGCCAGCGTCATGCTCGCCGGCTCTTCCCCGGGGGTCACGTTCTCGTCCGGGGCGACCGCCATCCCCTCGGGGACGACGATGACGACACCCTCCATCGGCGTCCGCTGCGTCGAGGCGTTGATCACGCAACCGTAGGGGTAAGTCCCCGTATCGGCGAAGGTATAGTCGAAGGTCTCGTTCTGCTCTATCGGCCCTGAGTCGAAGACCCCTCCCGTGCTGGTGACGGAATGGCTTACCAGGTCATAATTCATCCAGGTTACCGTAGTATTGCTCTCGATCGTGAGTGATGCGGGGTGATACAACCCGTCCCGTATCTCAACATCGGCAGTCGCCGCGAGAACCGGCAGGGCAACGAGGCCGATGGCCAGGGCCGCTACGAGCCCGAGTGTAATTGGATTCCTTCTCATGCAGTTTCACCACGTTTTGAACCCTGACAGGGTGAGAGCGGGTCTCCTGGGAGATCCCGGCGCAGCGTACCCTCTGTCGCCGGCAACCCGCGCTACGTGCGGTATCTTCCGACCGGTTCGGCACCGCTCACCGCTGCCATGGACGGGGAGATAACCGATAAATTATATAACTGTTCTTATAATTTTGAGGGGCCAGGGCCCTCGACCGGATTCCACCCCACATCATGAACAAAAAACGCCGGCAGACTGCTCAGAACGGCCCGTCCTGCTCAAAACTCCGTCCCAGCCGCAGAGCGAGTTCCGCCTTGAAGAGTTCCTTTCCGAGATAGGCGGCGTGGTCGAGCCGTGAGAGACTCCCCTCCTGAAGGAGCGTGTCAAAGACATCTTCCCAGTGTCTCCCCCGCACGGCCCGGCCCCGGTGGACCGCGACGATGCAGTCCCCCTCGATGCCGATGCGGATGCACCCGAGGGGGTCGTAGACGATCTCGTCCGGGGCGGTGGCGGCGTCCACGATACTCTCGTACTCCAGCGACGGCTCACGCCGCCGTCGTTTCTCCTTCAGGACCAGGAGATCGAGCCCCAGGTCCTTGGGGTAGGGGCGGTCGGTCGCGAGCACCATCATCTCAGTTGCCCGCCGCATCTCCGCCACCGAGCCCCGGGTCTTGTCGCTGTGCTCGCTTGTGAAGACGACGGCGGCCCCGACCTCATGCGCTATCCCCGCGAGCAGCGCATTCGCCCCGGGAGAGTCGGCGTCGAGCAACTCCACGACGTTGCCCGCCCCGAAGAAGAGCGGGCGAGGAGCGCCCTGAAACCCGGCAAGCGATCCCGTCAACCCGGAACCCACCGGCTGAAGGAGGGGGTCGGCGATCAGGCGGCGGATCCCGGCCTCTCTCGCCGCCGCAAGGTTCTCTTGCAGTGTCCGCTCGCGCGGCACCACGACCGCGGCCGCCCCGGCCTCCGCAACCGCCTCCCCGACGGCCGGGATGTTCCCCTCGTGCAGGGAGAGCACCAGGTCGGCGCGGGAGAGGGCCGCCGCGATGAGGAGCGGGTCCTGCGTATCGACCGCCAGGGGACCTTCGACCTCTGCGAGGGCCGCAAAGCACCGCACGACGTCGTCCTCGGTCGTATCGAACCCGAACCCCAGGTCCACGATATCGGCCCCGTCGGCAAAGAACCGCCGGACGTCGGCGAGGAGATCGTCGCGCTTGTGCGCGTCCATGATCTCCGCAAGCACCTTCATCCTGGAACCCCCCCCTATCCTGGTACCCCGGATGATGAAGTCGGCGTCCGCCTCCGTCTCCCGGAGCGCCACCTGCCGGCAGGCCTCTTCACGCCGTGTCTCTGCAAGGAATTCATCGGCCGGAACGGTCTTCGAGAGCGGGGCGCGGTCGAGCACACGGAGGACCAGCGGGAGGTCGGCCGCATGCCGCGGACCGCGGTAGATCGGAACCCCGGTCTCGCGCTCGACGTCGGCAAAGGATGCGGTGCACATCCCTGAAACGATCGCCATATCGTAGTTCCCGGCGAGAAGCAGCCCCCTGAGGGTGCCGGGCGCAAGGAACGACGCGATATCGCCGGTGACCGCCACGTCTATCTTGTAGCGGCCGCAAAAGCGCTCAGCCGCCGCCTTCACTATCGCGGCCGTTGCCGATCCGGTCGGGAGAAGAATGCGCATACACTTCACTTATTATTCAGCGGGTGCCAAATAATCTGATCTCATGCTGCGGTGCGATCTGCATGTCCATACCAGGTACTCCAGGGACGGAGAGAGCAGTGTGGAAGAAATCCTCCGGCGAGCGGAGACAGTCGGCCTCGATGCCGTCGCGATCACCGATCACGACACGGTGGAAGGCGCCCGCTACGCCCTGCAGTGCGAAACCACCGTGACCGTGATCCCGGGCACCGAGATATCGACGAGACAGGGCCACCTGCTCGCTCTCGGGGTCACGGAGCCCCTGCCGGCAGGGCTTGACTTCCACGAAACCGTCGCTCTCGCCCGTGCCCGGGGTGCCCTCCTGATCCTCCCCCACCCCTACCACCGCTGGCGCCACGGCGTCGGGAGGAGACTCGCTGCCGGCATCGAAGCAGTGGATGCGGTGGAGGTCTTCAACAGCCGCTACATCACCGGGTCGGCAAACCGGAAGGCCGCGGTCATTGCACGAACATTCGGGAAACCCGGCGTTGCCGGGAGCGACGCCCACAATGCCCGGTATGTCGGGTTCGGGGTCACCTACGTCGCGGCCGAACCGAACGCGGCCTCCATCCTCTCCGCGATCCGGGAAGGACGGACGATGGCGGGAGGGAAGATGACGCCGCTGCACACCTACACCCGCCAGTCCATCAAGGGGGCTCTCCGCAGGATACGGCGAACGGTATACTGATGAACCTGGCGTTCCGTTTCTCCTACTTCGGGGACCGCTTCTTCGGCTCGCAGGTGCAACCGGGGCTTCGCACCGTGGAGGGCGAGTTCATCGAGGCGTGCAGACGCCTCGAACTCTTCGACGGCTGGCGGGAGGCGAAGTTCGTCACCGCCGGCCGGACCGATCGCGGGGTGCATGCCAAAAACCAGGTCTGCTCGTTTCAGACCGATAAACCGGAGCGGGCGGTTGCGGCGTTGAACCAGGTGCTCCCGGCCGACATATGGTGCACGGGGTGGGCCGGGGTGCCGGACGGGTTCCACCCGCGGTACAGCGCCGCATCGAGGACCTACCGCTACTACTTCTTCCCCGCTCCCGGCGACACCGCCGCCATGCATGACGCGGCACAGGAGTTCGTCGGGCTGCACGACTTCTCGGCGTTCGCCCGCGCAAGCGACCGGAACCCGGAGCGGAGGATCATCAGGGCACGGGTCTTTGACGACAGGCCGTTCGTCGTCTTCGAGGTGACAGGGGAGAGTTTCCTCTGGAATATGGTCCGGTGCATGGCGAGTGCGCTCGAACGGGTGGGGCGGGACGAGGCCGGTCCCGGTGAGATCGCCCGGCTCCTCGTGGAACCCGCGGGACGGAGGGGGCCTGCGGCGCCACCCGAAGGGCTGGTACTCTGGGATATCGGCTATGCGATCTCCTTTACGCCACTCCCGATCGGCGAGAAGAGTCGCCGGTACCTTGCCGACCGCCACCGCCACCACACCCTTATGGCAGAGGTCTCCGCACGCCTTACACCCGAAGGTCCGGCGCCGGATACATCCTGAATATAAGGGTTACGAACGAGGCACATGAGATGCACGGATGGTTGAGTAACGGACCCTTCCCGGTATCGCTACTTTGAAAGGATCAGGTCGCAGGCGATGGATCTTCCAATAGAGGTGCGGCAGGCAAAATCGATGTTTCTGCCCGTCATCCCGGCAGGTTATATTTAAATGCTGCGGATAGCGGCACCCAATAGGACCGGATCCCCCGGGAATCATGGCGTGCCGATGCTCCGTCCCGGACTACAGTTCAATTCTCGACGTTTCTTCCCGGGCCGGAATACTTAACTAGAGAGACGCTATTTTAGGGGCACCATTATTAATTAAAACAGCTTTATATTTCGATTTATTAAGCATTTTTGCTTAATAATAACCTATTAATATATGCCAGCACAGTCCCGCTTCAGTACGTCAAGAGGGGAAAGTGGATGTACGACAAGGATCCGATTCGGGCGAGGCCATCCGTTCATCTGGAAGGGTGGTTCGCCGAAGAAATGGCTGTGCCATTGCCGCAGCACACAGATATCGAGAGAGAGAGGTGGATAGAACGCCATATAACCCGGAGTATCGGGCAGGAGAGCTCGACAGAGATCCCGGCCTTCCGCTGTGAGGTCCAGGAGCAGATCAGTCCGCTGAGGACGCCGGCGGTCCCTGGACACCGGCTGGTGGCGGGCGAGATCGCCGATGCCGCCGATGCCCCGTCCCGTCGGTCGAGCAGGATGAGAACACTTGCAGCGATCCCCTGTTTCAACGAAGAAGTCGCCATCGGTTCGGTCGTCCTGATGGCCCGGCAGCATGCCGACGAGGTTCTGGTAGTAGATGACGGATGCACGGATAACACCGTGAAGGTTGCCCGGGATGCCGGAGCGACCGTCATCTCGCACGGGGCCCGGATGGGGAAAGGACGAGGGATCAAGAGTGCTCTCCGGTACGCCGTCGATCACAACTACGACTGCCTGGTCTTCATGGACGGAGACGGTCAACACAATGCCGGGGAGATACCGCTCCTGGCCGAGCCGATCCTCACCGATACCGCCGATCTCGTCATCGGGTTTCGGAGCTTCGACCAGATGCCCACTTACCGGAGGTTCGGACGGGCGGTGCTCGATATCGCCTCCAGCAACGGCAGTGCAATCACCGACTCACAGTGCGGATTTCGGGCCCTGAACAGGAAGACGATGGAATCGATGCTCGATCTGCTGCGCAAGGATGATTTTTCGACCGAGTCCGAGATGCTCCGGATCGCGCAGGAGAAGCACCTGCGTGTCGGGGAGACGCCGATCAACTGCAAATACGACGATCTTGACACATCCACGAAAAATCCCGTTTCCCATGGAATAGAAGTGCTCGGATCGATATTCTGGCTTGTGGTAGAGAGACGACCCCTCCTGCACATCGGCCTGCCCGGGCTTGCCGCGATGCTCGTCGGCGTCTTTCTCCTGCTCCAGTTCTTCCGGGGATTCAACGAAACCGGCTTTGCCCAGATCGAGCATGGTATGCTCGCATCGCTTCTCCTGATTCCGGGCGGCGTCGCACTCGTGCTTGGCCTGGCGCTCGCTCTCATTGCAAGGGTGCGGGAGTGAGCAGGGTGAGGGGCGGAGTACAGAGGAGAGGTGCAGAATGATCGGAGTAATACTCGGCACACGGCCAGAGATCATCAAGATGTCTCCCGTCATCAGGGAGTGTGAAGCAAGGGGGCTTGACTTTTTTATCCTCCATACCGGACAGCACCACTCTTACGAGATGGACCGGGTCTTTTTTGAGGAACTCGACCTGCCGGACCCGGACTACATCCTCGATGTGGGCTCCGGGACCCATGCCGGTCAGACAGCGAAGATCATGACTGGCGTCGAGGAGGTTCTGGCAAAAGAGCCGCCCGAGATCGTCCTGGTGCAGGGGGACACGAACACCGTCATGGCCGGGGCCCTCGCGGCATCGAAACTCCAGGTGCGGGTAGGGCACATCGAAGCGGGCCTCCGGAGTTTCAACCGCCGGATGCCCGAGGAGATCAACCGGGTGCTCACCGATCATATCTCGGATTACCTCTTTGCCCCGACGGAGAACAGCCGGAAGAATCTCCTCGCGGAAGGGATTGCCGACCGGAGGATCTGCGTGACCGGCAACACCATCGTCGATGCGGTGTACCAGAACCTCGACATATCGAGAAGAAAGGTCAACGTCTTAAAGGATCTCGATCTCAAGCCCCGGGAGTACTTTCTCGTCACCGCCCATCGTCAGGAGAACGTGGACAACCGCACAAGGCTCAAGGAGATCTTGAAAGGGCTTGCAGGGGTGCAGAAGGAATTCTCCCTGCCGGTCGTCTTTCCGGTCCACCCGAGGACCGAGAAGAGGATCAAGGAGCTGGGTATCGGGGTCGACGGATTAAACCTCACCAAACCCTTCGGGTTCCTGGAGTTCCTGCAGCTTGAATCTCAGGCCAAACTCGTGCTGACCGATTCGGGGGGCGTCCAGGAGGAGACCTGTGTTCTCGGGGTACCCTGCGCTACGATGCGCTACGACACAGAGCGGCCCGAGACGCTCGCTGTCGGATCAAACGTTCTGGTCGGTACCGAATCGGGAAAGATCCTTGAAGGGGTCCGTTCCGCAGCCATGTCTCCACGTGGCTGGGAGAATCCCTATGGCGACGGCATCGCCGGAAAGATGATTGTCATGGTCTGTGCAGCTGCACGGCCCCAATAACCTAACGGGGAACGTAATATGAAGATCTGTGTACTGGGATTAGGATACATAGGATTACCGACTGCGCTGCTCTTCGCCGCTCATGGGGCGAACGTCGTGGGCGTCGACGTGAAGCAGAGCGTGGTGGATTGTCTGAACCACGGGAACCTCCCGTTCAACGAACCGGGGATTGAAAGCCTGTACCATGAGGCAAAAGTTCGATTCCGTGCCAGGACCGAACCGGAAGCCGCGGACGTCTTCCTGATAGCCGTGCCGACACCCCTGGATCCCGCAACGAAGGTCTCCGACCTCTCATACGTCAAGAAAGCGGCCGAGATGATCGCCCCTCATCTCGCTGAGAAGAACCTGGTCGTCCTCGAATCGACCGTCCCGCCCGGAACAAGCGAGCGGGTCGTCATCCCCAGGCTTGAGAAGAGCGGCGTTGCAGCCGGAGAGTTCCTGTACGCCCACTGCCCCGAGCGGGCAATCCCCGGGCGAACCCTGCAGGAGATGACGGGTAACAGCCGCGTCATCGGCGGGTACGACCGGGACTCCATCGACCGGGCGACCGCCGTCTACCAGACCTTCGTCCGCGGGCAGATCTACCAGACCGACACGCGGACGGCGGAGTTCGTCAAGTTGATGGAGAACACCTGCCGCGACGTGAACATCGCGCTCGCGAACGAGTTCGCCCAGCTTGCGGAGGAGTGCGGGATCAACGTCTGGGAGGCCATTACCCTCGCAAACAAGCATCCCCGGGTCTCCATCCTCAAGCCCGGCCCGGGTGTCGGCGGACACTGCATCGCCATCGACCCCTGGTTCCTGACCGAGAACTCGACCCGGTGCAGGATGGTCGCAACAGCCCGGGAGGTCAACGATTCCATGCCGAACTATGTGCTGCACATCGCCCGCAGCCTGCTTGCCGGCATCAGAAACCCGACGATCTGCATCTTCGGTGTTGCCTACAAGGGCAACATCGGCGATACCCGGGAGAGTCCGGCATTCAAGTTCATCCAGCTCGCCGAGAACGAAGGGTATGCCGTCAGGTGCTACGACCCGTACGTGGGAGAGTTCCCGCACCTACTCATAGATGCGGCGGATGCGGCGGCCGGGAGCGACTGTCTCGTCGTCCTCACCGATCACGACTGTTTCCGCGCGATCGATCCGGCAGGGCTCCGGATGAGAACGAAACATGTCATAGACGCCCGGAACATTCTGGATCACGAGAAATGGGTCGGCCAGGGCTTTTCCGTCAGGGTGCTTGGTGACGGGTCGTTGCTTCAGCCGGTGCCGCTGGGCGAGGTCATGCCCCCGGCAGGCCTGTATTCTGCAGATGCCACGCGATCGATTGCACCTCCGTCGCCACCGTCGATCTCGCTGCTCTCACCAAACGGACGGGAGGGCTACATCTAACCCCGGCGAGGAAATTGCAATCGATCTTCGGCGGCCGCGTTCAGACACTGCGAGGAGCTTCATGAAACAGGTATGTATCGTATCACAACACTTTCCACCGGAAAAATCAGGTAACGCATCACGCATCTATGACACCGCCGTGCATCTCGCGAACCTGGGTATCGGCGTCACCGTGCTTGCGCCGCACCCCACGTTTCCCACCGGCTCGTTTCCCCGCACCTGGAAGCGGTCGGACGTGCGGGAGGTCGACGGGGTCCGGGTCGTGCGCCTCTGGACCTGGCAGCCGGGCTCGGGGGACCCCGGGTTTGCAAGCAGGATGGCCTACTACCTCACCTTCCCGGTCCATGCCGCACTCTGGCTCCTCTTCGCCCGAAACCGGTTCGATGCGATCATCACGTCGGCACCGCCCCTCTTCACCGGGATCCCGGGATACGTCCTGAAACGGACAGCAGGGGTAGCGTGGATCCTCGATATCCGCGACCTCTGGATCGACGCATCGATAAGTCTTGGTTTCCTCCGGGAGGGAAGCCTCTACGAGAGGGCGAGCCGGCGGTTCGAGCAGATCTGCCTCTCGCGGGCCGACCTCGTCGGCGTCACGACCGAAGAACTCGGGCGACGGATCTCGTCGCGTTATCGGGTCACGGCTCCCATGGCGTTGATGCCCAACGGCGTCAACACCGACGTGTTTCGTCCCGCAAACGGCGGAAAGAAACGGCAGATCATCTACGCCGGCAACGTCGGGCACGCCCAGGACCTCGATAAGGTGGCCCTTGCCGTCAAGTCGATGAACGGCAATTACAACCTGAAACTCCTCATCGTCGGCGATGGTGACACGAGGGAGAACCTTGAACGGCTGGTGAAAGCGGAGAGCCTGACCGGCTCGGTCATCTTTACGGGCATCCTCCCGCGTGAAGAGATCCCGCGGCTCCTCTCCGAATCCCTGATCGGGGTGGCGCCCTTAAAGCAGCTCAAGAACCTCGAGTACGCCGCCCCCACCAAAGCCTACGAGTACATGGCATGCGGGATACCCTTCATCGGCTGTGGAAGCGGTGAGATCGCCCATCTCGCAAACGATTCGGGTGGCGGGGTCATCGCCGAGAACACGCCGGAGGCGATCGCTGCGGCACTCACCGCCCTCCTGGACGACCCGGGAAGGATGGAGGAGATGGGCCGCCGGGGCCGGGAGTACGTCGCGGAGCACTACGATCGGCGAGCAGTCGCCCTGAAACTGAAGCAGTACATCGAGAGGATGGCATGGACGGGCACCTGACGTCGTTCCTTACCCGGGTAACCGAGGAGGTCAGGGAACTCGCCGTCGTCGAAGGTGAGACCGCATACCTCCGCGACCCGGTCTTTCCGGTCGTCCGGAACCGCGTCCACGCCGAGGTCGTGAAGGCGATGCTCCGGCAGGGCGGCGACCCGCTCGTGGGCCCGATCCTGAACTACGTCGCGGCCTGTCAGAACCCGGACGGGTCCTACAACGAGATCCACGTCAACTATAACGAGCCTTCGGCTCTGGTCGCCGCCTTTGTCGGCGACGCTCTCCTGGAGGCGGCGGACCGGTATCCGCACGAGGGGGTGCTCCGGAAAGCCCGGGACTTCGTCGTCGCCGCCGAGAAACGCCCGGGGTACTTTCTGAAGTCCTCGGGGTATACCGCCGACCATCTGAACGTCGACGCCTCCTGCGGGGCGTTCCTTGCCCGGTATGCAGACCGGTATGACGACGAGGAGGCGCGTGCAGCCGCCCTGCGGGCGGCGGAGAACGTCGTCCGCCACCAGAGAGAGGGCGTCTATCCCTATGCCGCCGATAAGGGGACCTACCCGTACGTCTTCGACCTTCCCTGTGCGCATTACCAGGGGGTGACGATCTACTACCTCGCAAAGATAAACGAGGTGCTCTGCGATGAGAAGATCGAGCGGAGCATCGCGGAGGGAGTCCGGTGGCTCGCGGCAGCTCAGCGCCCCGATGGGCGGTTCGACTGGTCGGGGAGCGGGCTTTCCTTCGCCTACTACCTCTCCGGGGCGTACGCGTTTGCCCATGCCTCATTCGTCTACGCATCCCGGACAGACGACCGCTACCGGGAGCACGCCGAACGCTCGCTCGACCGGCTCGATGAGATCGTGCGGGGGCTCGCTCCCCGGTGGGAGCCGGGACCCTGGATCGGTCTCATCCCGGCCGTCGCCACGACGGCAAAGACGGCGGCACTCGGGGGTTACCCGCTCAAGCACCGGGCGTTCCGGTTCGGTTACGGCATGTACCGGCAGATCGCCCGCAGGCGGTACGCAGAGACCGCGGAGACAGGGTCGTTTGAGGTTTTCTGCCGGCTGCTCGGGATCCGGCCGTCGACCGTAGAGCCGTCGAAAAACTTTCCCGATCTCTTCATGACGTCAGAGATGCTCGACTGCCTCACTCAGTCAGGGATATGGGGGAACCACAGGTCAACTACCCCCCTAACGGAGGGGGCTTGCACCGGGAATCACGGAGACTGCAACGATGCAATTTAATTCGCACGAAGTTTGCTTTAACCAGCCTTATTCGCACCGGCCGGTTGACACGGCCACAACCGATTATCCGTGGAACCACGGAATCACCGGCTACTTGACGTCCCCCGTCAGCGCACATCATCCGCAAGTAGTGTGTGTAAACTCCTCTCCAGGAGTCGGCGTCAGTGTGCTAGTAACCAGGATATCGACTTCAGAACACAAAAACATTATGGAGGGGCAATTCCTCCCCACCCTTTAGAGTGGGGCCTCCTTGCCCATTGGAGATGAAACAGGTACTGCTCGACCTTCAGTCAGGGTCCATCCGGGTGGAGAACGTCCCCGTTCCCACCGTAACAAGGGGGGTTGTCGTCCAGAACGCCTACTCCCTCATCAGCGCCGGCACGGAATCGTCGCTGATCGGCCTCGCACAACAGTCGCTCGTCGGCAAGGCAAAAGCGCGTCCCGACGACGTGAAGAAAGTCCTCCAGAAGATCGGCACGGACGGCCCCCTGCCGGCGTACCAGCAGGCGATGGGTCGTCTCACGAGGCCGGAGCCGCTCGGCTACAGCTGTGCCGGGACCGTGGTCTCGACCGGGGCCGACGACTTTGAGGTCGGCGACCGCGTCGCCTGCGGCGGGGCCGGGCATGCGGTGCATGCCGAGTACGTCTCGGTCCCGAAGAACCTCTGCGTCAAGATCCCCGACGGCGTCAGTTTCAAGGAGGCGGCCTTCACGACCGTCGGGTCGATCGCGATGCACGGTGTCCGCAACGCCAGGGTCACGGTGGGCGAGAGCGTCGCGGTGATCGGGCTCGGGCTGATCGGCCTCCTCTCGGTGCAGGTCCTCAAGGCCGCAGGGTGCCGGGTCATCGGGATCGATATCGACCGGGAGAAACTCGCGCTCGCGGCAAGCCTCGGCGCCGACATCGTCTCGAACTACGACGGACTCACCGAGAGGATGAAGGCCTTCTCCCCGTTCGGGGCGGATGCGGTCATCATCACCGCGGCCACCCGGTCGAGCGCTCCCATCGAGGCCGCCGGCCGCCTGGTCAGGAGCCAGGGGCGGGTCGTGGTCGTCGGGAACGTAGGGATGGACGTGCCCCGGGACGTCTTCTACGAGAAGGAGGCGGAGGTCGTCGTCTCGCGGTCCTACGGCCCCGGGCGGTACGACCGGAACTACGAGGAGAAGGGGGTCGATTACCCGATATATGTTCGGTGGACGGAGCGGCGGAACATGGAGGCGTTCCTGGAACTGGTGCAGCAAAAAAGGATCGATCTCGACCGCCTGATCACCCACACCTTCCCCCTCGATGCCGCACCGGAGGCTTACAACCTCATCAACACGGGAAAGGAGCGGTTCATCGGGGTTCTCCTGCAGTACAGCCCGAACGGTGCGGGCGCAGCCGGCACCGTCACCCGCCTCCCGGAGCCTCCCGCACGGCGGCGGGCGGTTCCGACCGGGGCGCGGACGCTCGGGTGCATCGGTGCCGGGGTCCACGCCCTCTCCGCCCTCTACCCGAACCTCCCGCGTCTCCCCGTGAACCTCGCGGGGCTCGCGACCGCGACGGGGCTCTCGGCCCAGACGGTCGCGAAGAAGTACGGGTTTGCCTACTGCACCACCGACTACCGTAAGGTCCTTGAGGACCCCAATATCGACGCGGTGATGATCGCGACGAGGAACGATCTCCACGCCCCGATGGCGATCGAGGCGATGCACGCCGGAAAGGACGTCTTCGTGGAGAAGCCGCTTGCGACCGAGATCGAGAGTCTCCGGAGGCTTGTCACGGCATGGAACGAGTCCGGGCACCGGGTGCAGGTCGGGTTCAACCGGCGCCACTCGCCGCTTGCGCTGCGGATGAAGGATTTCTTCGGGAACCGGACCACACCGGCAATCCTGCACTACCGCGTCAACGCCGGGCAGATCCCTCCCGAGCACTGGGTGCACGACGGCGAACAGGGTGGGGGCATGCTGATCTCAGAGTGCTGCCACTTCATCGACTTCATGCAGTATATCACCGGGGCACGGCCGGTCCAGGTCTACGCCCGGGCCATCGAGCCGACCGGGACCCTTCAGAAGTACGACAACTTCCAGGCCACCCTGACCTTCGACGACGGGTCGCTCGGCACCGTCACCTACACGACGCTCGGTGACCGCTCCTACTCAAAGGAGATGGTCGAGGTCTTCTGCGGCAACGCGGTCGGGAGGATCACCGACTTCCGCGACCTCGAACTCCGGCGGGACGGGAAGGTATCACGGGAGAGGCGGTGGCTCGCCCAGGAGAAAGGGTTTGCCGAGGAACTCCTGGCGTTCGTGAAGGGCGAAGAGCCGGACTTCGTCGGCAACGTCGCAACAACGCTTGCGACGTTTGCGGCCTGGGAGTCGATCGATACCGGGACGCCCCGGGAGATCGACCTCGGGAAGGTCGGGCTTTAACACTCTCTCTATTTTAGTTCGGAACATCTCTGGTTGACCGGGGTCCGGCAACTACCCATGCACTTCATACTCATGCGAAGTGCGCGAAGACTGGTGGTTGCAGACACTCATCTTCACGTCCTTCACGGGAAGCACCTGCGCTTCATCCGTGAAGGTGTGCCGCGCTGGAGATGATCCTGACCAGAAGGCAATGGCTTCCGACAGCCTGAGAAGAGAACGGCGCACGGTGACGTACGTGAAGAAAAGTATACGGGAACCGACCGGGCATCGCGCCCATCCGGCCCCCACCGGGTTCACAAGGTATGGGCGGCAGGATCCGCTTATACCGCGGATACTCTTGCCTGTCGGATGTATGCAAGCTGCTCGCGGATCCTCTCCGGGATCGTGCGGGAGTCTTCTACCAGAACGGCCTCCCTCCACCCCTCGCCGCGGCACGAGCAGTCCAGTCCCTCGAACTCCCCCACGTCGAAGCGGCAGTTGTAGCGCTCGATCGCCCTGGTGACTTCGGCATCGCACTTCCCGCAGTTCCGGGCCCAATCGAGGGACTCGACCGAGTAGTTCCAGGGGCTGACGTAGATGTGAGCATGATCGCCGAACTGCTCCTGGCACCGCTGCAGGAGGTCGACGAGGCTCCAGAGCCACGGCGGGCGGTAGAGGTTGTTCTTCCAGAGTTCATGCACGACGGTGTTCTTCTCGACCGTCATCACTTCGAGGTCGACGTAGTCTATCCCGCGGGATATGCAGTACGCTATGGTCCGCAGGATATCGTTGATCCCCTCCGCCTCGGTGAGGAAGGGTGGTTTCACGAGCAGGAGCGGCTTTGTCAGCACGCCCATGCCCCGCATCCTCGAATGGAAGTGATCGAAATTGCTTGCCGAGAACCCCTTGTTGATGCAGAGGTTCATCACCTGGGTGTCCGCGGACTCAAACCCGAACGCCACCTCGAGCTGCCGCCCATTCAGGGCCTTCTTCATCTTCTGCACGTGCTCATCCGGCGAGTAATCGATCCTTGACTCGACGACCACCTTCTTGATGTTCGGGTAACCGTTGATGTACGAGCAGATCTTCTCGATAGCGGCAACCGGCATCTCGCGCTCGTTAAAGATGTTCCCGTCGTTGTAGATCGAGACGATCGGATAATCCCCCAGATCGACGGTGTTCATGACGTGCTCGAACTGTGCGACGTACTCCGCAGCCGAGACCTCCCTGCCCCGGGACGTCGCACAATAAAACCCGCACATGGTGCATCCCCCGGTCTTCTCGACCCACTCGCAGCCCGTGGAACGGAGGAAGATGATCAGCCGCCTGGTGGGCTGACCGTCAAGGTAGCCTACCCGCTCCTCCCAGCCGATAGGAACAGTGAAATCGAGGTCTTCAGGGGCACCGCCATTCTGCCTGCGCAGCCCGCCGGCCAGTGCCCGTATCTCACCCAGAACATCATTTTCCGTTGGGAGACTTGTGAAGATCTCCGCATTGCTACCGCTATCAGGTACGGCCTTATCTAGAATAATAATCCCCCCTGCCTCCGGCATGCACCACATACGCGAAGGTGCACGGCCCGGGTGGCTGTCGCCTTATCTTACCAAGACATACCCCTGATAGGCGTTTGCATATTTATAGTTTATCCAAATACGTCCGCCATAGGTTTGGCTTTGCCAAACGGCATTCTGTGCCTGGAAATCCAGGAGATTAAACCCCCTGCCGAAAGAAGAGAGATCTGAACCATCACCGGATCTTTCCGGAGGGCTATCTGTGCGTTTATGCGACGCTGATCGCACAGGGAACTCATGCCAGCATGCCAATTTATATATACAGGATTTGGGGGTATACTCTCCCGATGAACGGGGGGCGTTCACGGCCGGAGGCACCGGCCCCGGCCGGTTTACCGGAAAGCGGCCGGTGCGAGACGAGACCGGATATCCTGGTTGTCTCGTCGGCGAAAGGCCGGGAAAAGCACAGGAGCAGAATGACGATGTCACACCGGTACGTATGATAGAAGAGTTCATAAGAAGAGGAGAAAACACCATGATACGCCAGGGAGAGAAGGTCTACGGCCGCGAATCGTTCACGGCAAAAGCCATCGGGATCCTCCCTTCCTACAACGTCTACCAAAAGACCTACTCCCTCCTCCAGCAGTCTCAACGGTGGAGCCGGGAAGAACTCGCGGCCTACCAGATGCAGGCGCTCTCGCGCCTGCTCGATCATGCCTACGAGAACGTCCCCTACTACCGCCGGGTCTTCCGGGACCAGGGCCTTGTCCCGGGTGACGTCCAGACTCCGGGGGACCTCAACCGCCTCCCCTTCCTGACCCGGGACGACCTGCAGAAGAACCTCCCTGACCTGAAGGCCAGGAACTACCCCGAGTCGGCCTTCGAGTACGTCACCACCGGCGGCTCCACCGGCATCCCGGTCGGGTTTTACTACGAGCGGGGTGCCTCACGCGCCCGGGAATGGGCGTTCATGAAGACCCAGTGGGACCGCGTCGGCTACCGGTTCACCGACCGGTGCGTCGTCCTCCGGGGCTACGTCGTCGGATCCCAGAAGACCGGGACCTACTGGAAGCGAGCCCTCCTGGGCCGGTGGCTGATCATGTCCTCTCACCACATGACCGAGGAGACCATGCCAGCCTACATCGACCGGATCCGGCGGTTCAAACCCCGGTTCATCCAGGCGTACCCGTCGATCGCCGCGATCCTGGCCCGTTACATGGAAGAGCACGATATCGAGCCGTTCCCCACGGTAAAGGCGGTCCTCTGCGGGTCCGAGAACCTTTACCCCTGGCAGCGAGACCTCATCCGCGAGGCGTTCGGGTGCCGGGTCTTCTCCTGGTACGGGAACTCCGAGCAGACGGTGCTCGCCGGAGAGTGCGAGGAGAGCACCCGATACCATGTCTTCCCCGAGTACGGGATCGTGGAACTGATCGGGCGGGACGGCCGGCCCGTCGAGGGACCGGGCGCGATGGGAGAGGTGATCGCGACGAACCTCACGAACTTCGTCTGCCCGCTCATCCGCTACCGGACCATGGACCTTGCCATATCAGCCGAGGGGCCCTGCACCTGCGGGCGAAACTACCCCCTCTTCGAGCGCGTGGAAGGCCGGGTTCAGGACTTCATCGTGACGGGCAAAGGAGATCTCCTCTCCGGGATCACTATGAATATTGATACCAAGGCGTTCGATAACGTTAAACAGTTCCAGTTCTACCAGGAGAAACCCGGGGAGGTCGTCCTGAACATCGTGAGAAAACGCACATTCAGCGAGCGGGACGCGGAGCATCTCTACCGGGAAGTTAGCCGGAGCTGCGGCGATGACGTTATCATCGTTCTCCGGTATGTCGATGACATCCCGCTCACCGCCCGCGGCAAGTACCGCTACTTCGTCCAGAACCTGCCGGTACATTTCAGCGAGAGGGAGGTGGTAACGGTTGAACACGTATCCTCCGATGTGTCCGCCTGATCCGGGAGATGTGCAGATGAAGGCCGGTCTGTTGAAGTGGGCATCGCATGCAAATCCCCTCACCGTGAAGGCGCTCAGCCTGGTGCCGTCCTACCGCACCTATCGGGAGATGTACGCGCTCCTCCAGCGGTCTCAACGGTGGAGCCGGGAGGAACTCGCGGCCTACCAGATGCAGGCGCTCTCGCGCCTGCTCGACCATGCCTACGAGAACGTCCCCTACTACCGCCGGGTCTTCCGGGACCGGGGCCTCGTCCCGGGTGACGTCCGGACTCTCGGGGACCTCGAACTCCTTCCCTTCCTGACCAAGGAGATCGTCCAGGCCAACCTTCCCGACCTGAAGGCCAGGAACTACCCCGAGTCGGCCTTCGAGTACGTGCGTACATCCGGTTCCACCGGCATCCCCATGGGGTTCTACTACGAGCAGGGCGTCTCGCGCGCCCGGGAATGGGCGTTCATGAAGACCCAGTGGGACCGCGTCGGCTACCGGTTCACCGACCGGTGCGTCGTCCTCCGGGGCTACGTCGTCGGATCCCAGAAGACCGGGACCTACTGGAAGCGAGCCCTCCTGGGCCGGTGGCTGATCATGTCCTCTCACCACATGACCGAGGAGACCATGCCAGCCTACATCGACCGGATCCGGCGGTTCAAACCCCGGTTCATCCAGGCGTACCCGTCGATCGCCGCGATCCTGGCCCGTTACATGGAAGAGCACGATATCGAGCCGTTCCCCACGGTAAAGGCGGTCCTCTGCGGGTCCGAGAACCTTTACCCCTGGCAGCGAGACCTCATCCGCGAGGCGTTCGGGTGCCGGGTCTTCTCCTGGTACGGGAACTCCGAGCAGACGGTGCTCGCCGGAGAGTGCGAGGAGAGCACCCGATACCATGTCTTCCCCGAGTACGGGATCGTGGAACTGATCGGGCGGGACGGCCGGCCCGTCGAGGGACCGGGCGCGATGGGAGAGGTGATCGCGACGAACCTCACGAACTTCGTCTGCCCGCTCATCCGCTACCGGACCATGGACGTTGCCATATCAGCCGAGGGGCCCTGCACCTGCGGCCGTGCCTATCCCCTGCTTGAGAAGGTGGAGGGGCGACTCCAGGAGTTCATCGTGACCCGGGGCGGGCACCTGATCTCCGTCACGCCCATCAACTATGAATCGGGAGCGTTCGAGAATATCAGGCAGTTCCAGATGTATCAGGAAGAGGTGGGCGAACTCATCATCAAGGTCGTCAGAAAGCCGACCTACACCGAGGAGGATACCCGGCAGCTGACCCGGGAACTCCAGTGGCAACTCGGCGACGAAGTGAACGTCCACGTCCGCTTCGTCGACGAGATCCCCCGCACCAGGGGCGGCAAGTTCCGCTACCTGATTCAGGAACTCCCGATATCGATCGGGGACCTCTAGTGGATCAGTCGATGTGGGAGATGACCCGGCGTTTCAGCCAGGGTTTGTTGATGACGGAACTGTAAGCCCATTCCGCCAGGGTTCCAACCATATCTTTCTGGCAGACCTCCATATACATGCCGAGATCCGAACAGAACTTCGCCTTGAAGAAGTTCAGTTCCGGCGTGTTCGCTCCGATGTTCTCGAAGATCTGGTAACCCCGGGCCCGTGCACGCTGGACCAGGAGCCACTGGAGGTACTCGTTTGCCGAAATGCCTTCGATCCGCGGCGTTCCCATCCAGAGCAGGAACCGGCGGTACTCCTGAGTGGCGACAGCCCCCGTGAGTGTGCCTTCGTGGTCGTAGAGATAGTAAGTCGCGAGATGGTCCGGGTATGCCCGGAAGAGGTCCTCAAAGTAGCGCTTGCTGACCATCGGGATGTTCATGTCCGGCTGACTGAACCGCTCCGCAAGCGACGTATACAGTATCGATATATCGGTGCTCCGCACGAGGTCCATTCCGGCCTTCTCCGCCCTCCGGATCTTGTTGCGGAGTTTGTAGTGGAAGTCACCCCAGATACCCTCGGTAGACCGCGAGAGGTCGATCGTGTAGGTGTAGTGGACCTTTGGAGCATACCCCCGCCAGAGGAACTGCCTGACGTCGGTGAAACCGGGAACCAGGACCAGGGAGAAGTAGTGCGGTGAGATTGCATCGATCTCCGCGGAGAGGTCGGTCGCAACGAGGTCCATGACCACTTCTTTCTTGCCCAGTTTCAGCGCATCAAACTCCTTTGCCAGGACGAGACCCTGGTAGGGGATGACCGCCTGCATGGGCGGCGGCGAGAAGAGCATCTTTACCCCGTGCGTGCTCTTGAAGTAGAGCGGAGCGAGACAGACAAGCTCCTCCCCCTTGTAGACCCCGTACGGAAGGAGCCGGTACCCCGTGTGCTGCGCGGTGATCGTCAGGTAGTCCCATTTGTGAAAAAGCAGTCCGTAAGGACTTGCATCAACAAACGAATCCCAGATCTCTCGATCGTTCACGAGTTTGAGCACCATAGGCCTGACTTCCGGTCGATTGGTTTGCCAGATCGCGTCCGCTACAGGATAGCCGGAACTGATATATATACATATCCCGCACCAACCTCCGGCCACAGAGGCCTGCACCGTTCTGTGGGGGTTCGGGAGCGGCCCGGGCCCGGGAGGACACCCCACGATCGCCCGGCGTGGTGGTCGGGTCACCTCTCGATCTCGGACCTGTTGACGATGCTGCCGTAGGCCCACCACACGACCCTGCCCGCTTCGTTTCGACACTGTCGGGTCGCGGCCGGTATCGAGAAGAGGAGGGGAGTCCGGCAGCGAGGCCTAGACCCTGCCGGCAGTGATCATCAGCCGCTTGACGAAGGTGAGGTACGCCCATACAGAGACCGACCCGAGGGTATCTTTCTCCTCGATCTCGAAGTACATCTTGAGGTCCGGGTTGAACTTCGACTTGAAGAAGACCAGATCCGGGTTGTTCGCCCCCATGTTCTCGAAGACCCGGTAGCCTTCGCTCTTTGCACGCTGGATCAGGAGCCACTGGAGGTACTCGTTTGCCGCATGGGCCGTCTGGACCTTCGGCGTCCCTATCCAGAGCAAGAACCGTTTGTACTCCTGGGCTGCCACCACAGCTGTCACCTCATCCTCTGCATCGTAGAGAAAGTAGATCCCGATCCGTTCGGGGTAGGCACGCATGAGGTCTTCGAGGTAGTCCCGCCTGATGGGTGGGATATCGAGCGACGGGTCACGGAAACGCTCGGAGATGAGCCGATGGAAGGTGGCGACATCGGTCGTCTTCTCCAGTCGGAGACCGGCTCCGGCCGCCTTCTTCAGTTTGTTCCGGAGTTTGGTGTGGAGGTTGTTCCAGAGCTCTTCAAGCGATCTCTCCAGGTTGATGGTGTAGGTATACCGGACCCGTGCGTCGCACCGGTTCCAGAGGTAGTGGCGTACATCGTTGAACTCCGGGACAAACGTTATCGAGAGGAAGTTCGGTGAGAAACTCCGAATCTCGTCCTGGATCTCCTCCGCGACCATCCCGAGGAGGGACTCCTTCTTGCTCTGTTTGAGCCCCTCGAAGTTCCGGCTCATCACACACCCGAGGTGGGGGATCGTGGTGAGCGGGGGAGGGGAGAAGACGGCGTTAATGCCGTGCATTCGTTTGCAGAAGAGTGGGAATACGCATATCAGTTCATCCCCCTTGGAGATCGCACAGGGGATGAGTGTGCTCTCCGTATGCTTTGCAGTCAGGTTGAGGTAGTCCCACTTATGAAAGAGGAGCCCAGACGGACTCTCGTCGACGAAGGTGTCCCAGGTATCTCTGTCGTCAATTCTGTTCACGGTCATCTATCACCATCTCCTCGTCGCCCTGTTTGGTATTCGGCGACCTCTAATCATCTCTCCGGTCTATATACCTTTCTCCAGGCCCGGTGGATCCTGCAGCATGAAGCCCCGGGACCGGGCGTGACCATCCCGCCCGGGTCATTCCTGACAGGAACCATTATATATAGCGACACGTGAGGTAGGGGCATGGTTGCACTCCGCCTTCTCGCCATGGACGACGTTTCGTTTCGTTCGTGGGAGGGCAATGGCTCAGGTGTGTACGGCGACATCTGGGTGTTCATCCCGGAAAAAAGTCTCTTCCCTGAGTTCTTGAAGCACTTTCATCGTGCATCCGGCCGAGATCTGGTCTCCATACCGTATTCTGAGAATTTCTTCTGAAGGCGCACACATCTGCCGTCCTGCCGCGCCGCCGGTATCGCTCCGTATCATCCGGAGCAAAACGTTTAATGCGGAGCACCAATATCAGCAGTGTCGATGAGTGTGCGGATGAGTTATCAGAGATTGAAGGCTCTCCGGCTTGACAATTCTGTGACGATGAGAGCGCTTCACATCCTCCCCGCTTACTCTGCCTATCAAAAAACCTACTCCCTCCTCCAGCGGTCTCAACGGTGGAGCCGGGAAGAACTCGCGGCCTACCAGATGCAGGCGCTCTCGCGCCTGCTCGATCATGCCTACGAGAACGTCCCCTACTACCGCCGGGTCTTCCGGGACCAGGGCCTTGTCCCGGGTGACGTCCAGACTCCGGGGGACCTCAACCGCCTCCCCTTCCTGACCCGGGACGACCTGCAGAAGAACCTCCCTGACCTGAAGGCCAGGAACTACCCCGAGTCGGCCTTCGAGTACGTCACCACCGGCGGCTCCACCGGCATCCCGGTCGGGTTTTACTACGAGCGGGGTGCCTCACGCGCCCGGGAATGGGCGTTCATGAAGACCCAGTGGGACCGCGTCGGCTACCGGTTCACCGACCGGTGCGTCGTCCTCCGGGGCTACGTCGTCGGATCCCAGAAGACCGGGACCTACTGGAAGCGAGCCCTCCTGGGCCGGTGGCTGATCATGTCCTCTCACCACATGACCGAGGAGACCATGCCAGCCTACATCGACCGGATCCGGCGGTTCAAACCCCGGTTCATCCAGGCGTACCCGTCGATCGCCGCGATCCTGGCCCGTTACATGGAAGAGCACGATATCGAGCCGTTCCCCACGGTAAAGGCGGTCCTCTGCGGGTCCGAGAACCTTTACCCCTGGCAGCGAGACCTCATCCGCGAGGCGTTCGGGTGCCGGGTCTTCTCCTGGTACGGGAACTCCGAGCAGACGGTGCTCGCCGGAGAGTGCGAGGAGAGCACCCGATACCATGTCTTCCCCGAGTACGGGATCGTGGAACTGATCGGGCGGGACGGCCGGCCCGTCGAGGGACCGGGCGAGACGGGCGAAGTGGTCACGACGAACCTCACGAACTTCGTCTGCCCGCTCATCCGCTACCGGACCATGGACGCCGCCGTCCTCGGGAACGCGCCGTGCTCCTGCGGCCGCGCCTACCCACTGCTCGAGAAGGTGGAGGGAAGGCTCCAGGAGTTCATCGTGACGAAGGACCGCCGGCTCATACCGATGACCGCGGTGAACATGCACTCCGGTGTCTTTGACAACGTCGCGCAGTTCCAGTTCTACCAGAAGCGAGAAGGGGAGGTCCTGCTGCGGATCGTAAAAAGACCCAGGTATACTGAAGAGGACACGGCGTGGATCCTTCGGGAACTCGGAGAGAAGTTTGAGGGCGACGTGGATGTGACCATCCGCTTCGTCGCGAAGATCCCCCGCACCCGGCTTGGGAAGTATCAGTTCCTGATACAGGATCTACCGCTGGACCGGTGGGGCATATCAGAGGATGAGAAAGAATGGAGAACGGAATCAGGTTGATAGCAGCCGGCGACATCTGGCTGCGGACAGAGGGCAACCGGGACCCGTTTGCGGAGGTCCGGCATCTCCTCGGAGATAAGGACATCCTCTTCGGGAACCTGGAGACGACTCTCTCGGAGACGGGGGAGCCGGCAGAGAAGCATCACGTCATCTCCATATCGCCCGATGCGGCCCGGTACCTCGTGGATGCCGGGTTTGACGTCCTGAGCGTTGCAAACAACCACTCCGGCGACCGCGGCGCCGAGGGGTTCAGGAACACCCTCGACTCCCTCGAGAGCCGGGGCATCCTCCCGCTCGGGGGCTCGGCGACGGAGAGCCGGCAGGAACCGGTCATCCTTGAGCGGAACGGCATCCGGGTCGGGTTTGCCGGCTACACGATCGGCAAACTCGTTCTCTCCCGCGAAGTCTCGATCAACCGGCTCGTCGAGGAGGAGATCATCGGGGATATCGCCTCGCTCGCGGGCCGGTGCGACCACATCGCCGTCTCGCTGCACTGGGGGGCGGAGATGGTATACTACCCGTCGCCCGACCAGGTCGACCTTGCGCACCGGCTCATCGACGCGGGGGCCACCCTGATCCTCGGCCACCACCCCCATACCATGCAGGCGATCGAGCGATACCACGGGGGGCTCATCGCCTACTCGCTCGGGATGCTCCAGTTCGAGCACCGCTGGCCTCACAACCTCTCGCGAGAGGCGATCGTCCTCGCGGTCGACCTCGAGAAGAACGGCGTCGTCGGGGAGTGCCGCGTGACCCCGCTCCTCGTCGACGACAATTTCATCCCCCACATCGCCACGGGATTCGAAGGCGAGAATATCAAGAATTTCCTCGCCGAGATCTCGCGGGAGGTCGCCGAGGGCGAGATCACCGAGAGGCGGTGGTTCGAGGAGGTCGCGCCGGTCTACATGAGGATGAACATTGAGAGTTACCGCTACCGGATACGCCACAACGGCCCTCTTACCATCCTCGAGATGATGGTCTGGTTCTTCACCCCGTTCTGCTTCAAGTGCTTCGCCGGCCTGGCCCGCAGGGCGCTTCGGCCGGACTCGGCGCCACAGAGGCGCATGCCCGGGAGCGGAACCGGGAACTGAGACGGGGTGCGGGGGGTCGGCGGACGTTCCGGGCCCCTGACCCACCTCATTTTTTGCGCATATCGCGTTTCGACATCGTGTCACCGCCCGTTCTGCCAGAATTCCTCTGGATGCAGGAAGTTGATACCGCAAAACTCTCATTACAAATGGTGACAGATTAGTGAGGAGAGGAGTGTAAACATTTGTCCGCGATTCCAAAGGAGGAGTATCTCTATAAGTGCACGTCCGCGTGTGCGGGATGCAGCTCTTCCCTCTGTCTGCGCTATGTGCTGAAAGCGGCCGGCCCCGATACCGTTCTGGTCGTGCCTGCCTGTTGCACCAGCGTTATCCAGGGGGCGTACCCCGGCACGGCGATGGGCGTGCCTGTCTATAACATAGCATTTGCCGCAGCCGCTGCCTGCGCCTCCGGCATGAGCAACGCTCTTTCCACCCGTGGGAAGAAGACCAATGTCATCGTCTACGCAGGCGACGGCGGAACGGTCGATATCGGGATCCAGTCGCTTTCCGGGGCTTTTGAGCGTGGGACCAACTTCCTGTACATCTGCTACGACAACGAGGCGTACGGCAACACCGGCATGCAGCGGTCGGGCGCGACACCGCTCGGCGCGCGCACCACCACGACGCCCGGCGGCAAGCCCACGGCGAAGAAGGACCTCGACCGGATCGTCGAGGCGCACAACCCGCCCTACATGGCGACCGCCTGCAGCGCCTACCCCCTCGACCTTTACAAGAAGGTGAAGAAGGCGCTCTCGATCGAGGGGCCCAAGTTCATCCACATCCTCGCGCCGTGCCCGCCGGGGTGGCGCTACCCCACGGAGAAGACGGTCGAGATAGGGAAACTGGCTGTGAAGACCGGGACCTGGATCCTCTACGAGCGCGAGTTCGGGAAACTCACGATCAACGGCCCGTCGAAGACCGCGATGAAGAAGCCCGCGCCGCTCGAGGACTACATCCGTGGCCAGGGCCGGTTCAAGAACGTGAACCCTGAGATCCTCGACCTGATGCGGCAGCAGGTGGAACAGAATATCCAGCGTCTTTCCCGCGAGGAGGCCGGCGTATGCTGACGATCGCGACCGGCAACAAGGCAGTCGCGGCCGCGGTGAAAGCCGCAAAGCCGGGCGTCGTCGCCGCATACCCGATCACCCCCCAGACCGAGATCGTGGAGCAGATCGCGGAGTACGTCACCGACGGCGACCTTGAGAGCCGGTATATCCCCGTGGAGAGCGAACACTCGGCGATGGCCGCCTGCATCGGGGCGAGCGCCGGGGGCGTGCGCACCTTCACGGCGACGAGTTCCCACGGCCTCCTCTACATGCACGAGATGGTCCACTGGGCGGCGGGCGCGCGTCTCCCGGTCGTGATGGCGAACGTCAACCGCGCCCTCGGCCCCGGCTGGAACACCTGGGCGGAGCACACCGATGCCTTCTCCCAGCGCGACACGGGCTGGCTGCAGGTCTTCGTGGCCACGGTCCAGGAGGCTTACGACACCACCCTGATGGCGTTTAAGATCGCCGAGGACGAGCGGGTCCTCCTCCCGGTGATGGTCAACCTGGACGGGTTCTCCTTGAGCCACATCACGCAGGCGCTGGAGACGGTCGATATCGGCGACTTCCTGCCTCCCTACCACCTCCCGCACGCCGTCGATACGGAGAACCCCTGCGTCTACGGCCCCATGACCTTCTCAAACGACTACTTCAAGTTCCGCTGGGATATCGAGCGCTCGATGCGCGACGCAAAGGGCGTCATCGCCGATGTGGAGCGCGAGTTCGCGGAGCGGTTCGGCCGCTCATACGGTCCCACGGAGGACTACCGGTGCGAGGATGCCGATGTCGTCGTCGTCGCAATGGGAACGCTCGGCAAAGAGGCCGAGGTGGCCGTCGATCTCCTCCGCGACGAGGGGATCAAGGCCGGGTCCATGCGCCTGCGCTGGTTCCGCCCCTTCCCGGACCTCGACCTTGCCGGCCGGGAGGTCGTCGTCATCGACCGCGACTACTCCTTCGGCTTTGGGGGCGTGGTGGCCCACGCGATCCGGTCGAAGACCGGCATCGAGCCCTACAGCGTGATCGCCGGGCTCGGCGGCCAGGAGGTCACCTACAACGATATCGCAGGGTTTGTCCGGGACCGGCGTCCCGGTGAAGAGATGTGGTTTGGGGTGAGCGAGCATGTATGAGATACGGATCCACTCCCGGGGCGGGCAGGGCGGCGTCACCGCCGCAAAGCTCCTCGCCCTCGCGGCGTTCAGGGACGGCAAATACGCAACCGCCTGTCCGTTTTACGGGGCGGAACGGCGTGGAGCGCCGGTCGTCTCGTTCGTCAGGATCGATGACGAACCGATCAAGATCTACAGCCAGATCCACGAGCCCGACCTCGTGATCGTCCTCGATGCGAGCATCATGGACGTGGTGGATGTCCTGCAGGGCTTGAAGAAGAATGGAACGGTCCTCTTAAACAGCGCCCACCCGATCTCCGGGTGCAACGGGATCTGCCGTCACGTCGACCTGACCGGGATCGCGCTCGCAACGAACCTGGTCGTTGCCGGAAGCCCGATCCTGAACACCCCGGTGATCGGGGCGCTCGCGAAGATGGGCGTCGTCAGCCTCCCTTCGGCGCGGGCGGCAATCCAGGAGATGTTCTCCGACGAGAGGAACGTGAAAGCCGCTGAGGCGGCGTACGAGGAGCTGAAGGTATGAGAGAGAGACTTGCGCTCAGCAGGCCAAGAGAGGCCTCTTCGGGAAAGACAGGGTCCTGGCGGACGTTCCGGCCCGTAGTCGACAAGGAGGCGTGCAACGCCTGCGGGCTCTGCGCCCAGTACTGCCCGGATGGAGTCATCGACGAGGAGCTCAACGTTGACCTTGACTACTGCAAGGGGTGCGGCATCTGCGCAAACGAGTGCCCAAAACAGGCCATCACGATGGTCCGCGAGGAGCGCTGACCTCGTCGGCTCCGTCGACAGGGCATTTCGCCATATATTCCAGGTTGAACCGGTAGAAGTGCGTGTAGCCGCAGTTGCGGCACCGGGTCGTGAAGTGGCCGGACCCGATCGCGAGGTCGTGGAGGCCGGTCACCCCGCAATGTTTGCACCGCCCGTCGGCCTCGATCTCCCAGAGGTCGTGCCGGCCGAGGGGCGTGCAGATGCCGAAAGCCCTGCTGTTCTCAAACCGGGGGATGAAGATCCGGGTCGCGCCACATGCAGAGCAGATCACCTGCGCCTGCGTGGAGACCGCTTTTATGACCTGGGGGGCGTCCTCGCCGCAGTGGTAGCAGCGGGTGCGGTGCCGGGTGAAGATGAACCGCTCGCTCATGCATGATACTTGACGCCCTCCTGATAAAACCTCCCTCTACCGTCCACGTGCTGCACAGCCCGGGATCCGCCGCCCGGAAGCGCGGGTGCGAGAAGGCCGAACAATGCTAAACGTTAAATAGCACACTCACTCCTCTGTTGCCGAATAGGAGGGTATGAGATGGCAGCGTTAAGAGTCGCACCCTATGTCTGTGCTTACTCGGATGAGAACGAAGAGAACCTTCACATCGAGATCGAACTCCCCGGCGTTGATAAGAAGGATATCACCTTCAAGATGCAGGAGACGAGCTTCTCGATCGACGCCTCCCGCGGCGACGTCCGCTACGTCGGGACCTATGCGATCGGTTGCCCCGTCGATCCCAACGCGGCGAAGGCAACGTTCCGAAACGGCCTCCTGGCCGTGGACGTCCCCTATGTCCAGCCGGTCGCTGAGGAGACGAAGGAGATCCCCATCGCGGAGTGAGCGGGGCCTGTGACCGAGATCTCTTCTTTTTTTGACCCCATACCAGCCCCATCTGAAGCCGCGCTACCGATCTCAATCGATGACGGGGCGAAGGGTGCGATTCGCGAATCCGCGAAGGGGGGTCCCGGCGGTCCCGCGCGGAGCGTCATTTCTACCGGGAAGAGTCACCTTTATTAGGCTGCATCCGCACGTCAGGAGTATGAACCCGGCACGCGGACACGACCCGGAAGCGCCAGAAGCCCCGGTGCGGGAGGAGTCGCCTCCCAACCGGCTGATCCACGAACAGAGCCCATACCTGCTCCAGCATGCCCATAATCCCGTCGACTGGTATCCCTGGGGTGAAGAGGCTTTTTCGCGGGCGCAGGAGGAGGGCAGACCGATCTTCCTCTCCATCGGCTACTCGGCCTGCCACTGGTGCCACGTCATGGAAGAGGAGTCGTTTCGCGACCCTCAGGTCGCAAAACTCTTAAACGACGTCTTTGTCTGCATCAAGGTGGACCGCGAGGAGCGGCCGGATATCGACCAGGTCTACATGG